>NZ_CP054836.1:3820000-3998539 GCF_013358405.1 Oricola thermophila | reverse complement strand
GGGGAGCTGCATCACCATGCCGAGCGCACGGCCACGCGGAATGATCGTCGCCTTGTGCACCGGGTCCGACGACGGCACGTTGAGC
Source organism: Oricola thermophila (assembly GCF_013358405.1). Lineage (NCBI taxonomy): Bacteria > Pseudomonadati > Pseudomonadota > Alphaproteobacteria > Hyphomicrobiales > Ahrensiaceae > Oricola > Oricola thermophila. The sequence goes on along the minus strand of NZ_CP054836.1, from coordinate 3,998,454 downwards.
GCGACGATGGCGTGCCCGGCCTCGTGATAGGCGGTCAGTTCCTTTTCTTCCTCGGTCATGGCGCTGGAACGGCGTTCCGCCCCCATCATCACCTTGTCCTTGGCGTCCTCGAACTCGGCCATGGTGACCAGCCGCTTGTTGCGCCGCGCCGCCATCAGTGCCGCCTCGTTGACGAGGTTCATCAGGTCGGCACCGGAAAAGCCCGGCGTGCCGCGCGCGATGACCTTGAGATCGACATTTGGCGCCAGCGGAACGTTGCGCACATGCACCTTGAGTATCTTCTCGCGCCCGATGACGTCCGGGTTGGGCACCACCACCTGGCGGTCGAAACGACCGGGACGCATCAGCGCCGGGTCGAGAACGTCGGGCCGGTTGGTGGCCGCGATCAGGATGATCGATTCATTGGCCTCGAAGCCGTCCATCTCGACAAGTAGCTGGTTGAGCGTCTGCTCGCGCTCGTCATTGCCGCCGCCGAGTCCCGCACCGCGATGGCGGCCGACGGCATCGATCTCGTCGATGAAGATGATGCATGGCGCATTTTTCTTCGCCTGCTCGAACATGTCGCGCACGCGGCTCGCGCCGACACCGACAAACATCTCGACGAAGTCGGAACCCGAAATCGTGAAAAAGGGCACGTTCGCTTCGCCCGCGACGGAACGCGCAAGAAGCGTCTTGCCGGTTCCCGGAGGGCCGACCAGCAGCACACCGCGCGGAATCTTGCCGCCGAGCCGCTGGAATTTCTGCGGATCGCGAAGGAACTCGACGATCTCCTCGAGGTCCTGCTTTGCCTCGTCGACGCCTGCCACGTCCGCGAAAGTCACGCGGCCATGCGCTTCCGTAAGAAGCTTGGCCCGCGACTTGCCGAAGCCCATCGCCCTTGAGCCCCCCCCCTGCATCTGGCGCATGAAGAATATCCAGACACCAAGGATGATGATCATCGGCAGCCAGGTGAACAGATATGAGATGAACGAATTCGAGCCATCGGTCTCGGGCCGTGCCCGGATTTCCACGCCTTGCTGCTCCAGCCGCTGGACGAGATCGGAATCGCCCGGCGAATAGGTCTGGAACGTCGTTCCGGAGTCGCTGTAGGTGCCGGTGATCTGCTCACCGGAGATCGTCACCGATTTGACACGCCCGGACGAGACGTCCTGCAGGAACTGCGAGTAGGATACATCGCGGCTGGCCGTCGTCGTCGGCTGGCTGTCGAACATGTTGAACAGCGCGATCAGCATCAGTGCGATGATCGCCCACAGCGCGAAATTGCGGTAATTCGGGTTCATGGCTTTCTCGTTCTTGGGCCGCAATCGGCAATGCGGCATTCCTTGTCACCAAACATAGGTGCGAAGGAGGGCGTTGCCAAGGCGACAGACCGCGCATGCGGCGATTGTGTTCAATCAGGGTAACCGGACACTGGCGGAACCGGGTAGGACATCCCCACGGCACGCTCGCAAAGGGCCTGCGCCACCGCGAAATCGGGGCTGGGCAGGAGGTGGTCGTAACCGTATCCGGTCTCGCGTCTGTTGCGCGATTCGCGCCTGAACCGCACATGGTCGGCCCTGCGCTCCAGCAGGCATCCCGAAACGGTCAGCCGTTCCCCCTTGCCGGCACCTTCGCAGAACGCGATCATCCGGCCGATGATGTCGCGCGCCGGCAGGTTCGGACATTGGCCGACCCAGCTCGCCACGACAGCGAGCGCAAGGCCGGTTCCCGGCCCGGCGCCGTCATCGCCGGGCACATGTTCGGCGGCACGGCTGTCCGCGTCGAACCGCCACCTCCGCTCGTCGCGCAGCAGTGCCGCGGCCTGTTCGGATTCCGCGCGGCGCAGATTGAAGTTTTCCCGGATCGCCGCATCGCTGAGGGTGTCGTTTTCCCGCATGGCCATGCGAATCCTGACCCGCTCGAAACGGGTATCTCGGTTCGAGGGATCCTCGATCCAGGACATGCCTTCTTTCGAAAGTTGCGCACGCAGGTCCGCCCGCCGGCAAGTCAGCAAGGGCCGCACGAACCAGGTGCGTTTCTCGTACAGCGTTGCCGGTGCGATTCCGGACAGGCCGCGTCCGGCCCCTCTTGCCTGGCGCATCGCCACGGTTTCAAGCTGGTCGTCCATCGTGTGCCCGGTGAGCACGATGCCGTCTCCCGCCGCCTCGGCGAGCAGCCCGTACCGCGCCTCGCGCGCCGCGGCCTGGACGGCTTTTGCGGGCTTTTCGCCCTCCCAGCGCCTCACAGCATGCGCGATTCCGAGCGAGGCGCACAGTTCCCCGCAACGGCGCGCCTCGTCCGCCGCTTCGGAGCGCAGGCCATGATCGACGGTAATCGCCAGCATTCTGTCGCGCGCACCGCGCGCGGAAAACACCTCGCGGGCAAGGACCAGAAGCGCGGTGGAATCGCTGCCGCCCGAAAGAGCGATGACGATCCGGCCGTCGGTCGGTAATGCAATGGAGAAAAGGTTGCGCCTTGCCTGTTCGGCTGCGCGGCTGTCTGTCAGCACTGTGCCTTGGCGCGCTCTTCGCGAATGCGGCTGCGCACGGATTCCGACATCTGCGGATAGGTATTCTCGGCATCGGCGAACGTCACGCAGGCAACGTCGCGATCGCCAAGATCATACATGATCTGCCCGATCTTGAGCAGGGTCTCGGGGGCCTTTTGCGAGTCCGGGTAATCCTGCCGAATGGCGATGAATATCTCCACGGCCTCTTCCAGCCGACCCTGCCCGCGCACGCTTTCCGCCAGCCAGAAGCGTGCATCGGCTGTCAGCGCATCGTTGGGAAAACTCTCCACGAAGGAGCGGAATATGCCCTCGGCCATCTGATAGTCGCCATTGAGTACATGCTGATAGCCTTCGCGGTACAATTGTTCCGGATCGGCGTTTTGCGGCAGGCTTGCCACGGCCTGTCCGTCGATGGCTGAACTGATCTGGTTTTCCGAAAAGTCGACCGTGCCGCCGACGATTGCCCCGGAATCATCTATCTTGAGCGTACCGAGGGTGCGCGGCGGTGTGCCGCGTACGGGACCTTGGTTCCCGATCTGCGTTCCCGGCACGGGGGAAGCATCCGCAACATTCGATTGCGCCGGCGGCTGTTCGAGACTTCCCGAATCCATGGGCAGGCCGTCTGTCGGCGCAATCGGCTCCGTCGCCGTGCCGCCTTCCAGTTGCTGAAACCGGAATTCGTAGTCCTGCTGCATGCGGCGCAGCTGCTCCTGCAACTCGAGCATCTGGAACGTCAGTTCCTCGATCCGCCCATTGAGCTGGCGCATCTGTTCTTCCAGCGCATAGACGCGCGGATCGGTCACCTGCGCCACCTGGTAGCTTCCCTCGGGCAATGCCCGCGGATCGCCCGCCTGTGCGCTGCCGGCGAACACGGCCAGCGTAAGCATGGTGCCAATCAGTCTCGGCAATGAAACCATCTTGAATGAAAACTCCTGAATAGGTCCCGGCCCTTCGCGTCATTTATCACTAAGCCGTCAAGTTCGACAAAACTTTGTCTGCCGCAAACGGCAAAAAAGCGGCCGAGGCCGCTTTTTCCGTTTCCCGTCATATCCCGGTTGTCAGCTCGATGGTCCGCCGAGCACAGTGACGGCACGGCGGTTCTGCGACCAGCAGGAAATGTCGTCACAGGTCGCCACCGGGCGTTCCTTGCCATAGGAGATCGTCTTGATGCGCGCCGCGTTCACGCCGCGCGATACCAGGAAGTCGCGTGTGGCCGCCGCCCGCCGGGCGCCGAGCGCGATGTTGTATTCGCGCGTGCCGCGCTCGTCGGCATGGCCTTCGATGGTAATCGCATATTGCGGATACTGGTTCAGCCACTGCGCCTGCCGGGTCAGCGTCTGTTGCGCATCCGCGCGGATCGCCGCGGAATCGGTGTCGAAGAAAATGCGGTCGCCGACATTGACCGTGAAGTCCTGTGCAGTGCCCGGTGCGGCACTGTTCAGGCCGAGTTCCCCGGCATTGTTCGGCAGCGGCTTTTTCGAAGCACAGCCCGTCACGGCGAATCCCGCCATCAGGCAGACCGCGACAAGCTTGATCGGAAAACTGGTTGTGCGGCGCATGGCCGGATCTCCTGCAATTGGAACCATAGTGTTGAGTCTTTGGTAACCCTGTTGTCCTTAACCGCCATTCAAGAAAGACGGTTAACCGCACCTTAATCTCGGCATGGACCGAAGCTACCGCGCCTATGCGCCAAATGCGGCGGCTTCCGGGCGGACTATTCCAGAAGTGGCGACCAGGCCGGGTCCGATGCGAATTCCGGCGTCGGGACGGCCTGCTCGTTGCGGCCCGTCAGATCGATCGTGTAGAGCTGCGGCCCACCGCTGCCTGCCGCCTGGCGGAAGAACATCAGCACCCGGCCGTTCGGCGCCCAGGTCGGCCCCTCGTTGTGGAACCCCGTCGTCAGGATGCGTTCGCCGGAGCCGTCCGGACGCATCACGCCGATGGAGAATTGCCCGCCCGACTGCTTTGTAAAGGCAATCAGGTCGCCGCGCGGCGACCACACCGGCGTCGAATAGGATCCGTTGCCGAAGGAAATCCGCTGTGCGTCCCCGCCGTTCGCGCCCATAACGTAGAGCTGCTGGCGGCCACCCCGGTCGGATTCGAAGACGATGCGCGAACCGTCGGGCGAATAGGATGGTGACGTGTCGATGGCATTCGAGGCCGTCAGTCGCGTCGTCTGCCGCGTGCGCAGGTCCATGGAATAGATATTGGCATTGCCACCCTGCTGCAGGCTCATGATCACCTGCTGTCCGTCGGGAGAGAAGCGCGGACTGAAGGTCATTCCGGGGAAATCGCCGACCAGTTCGCGCTGCCCGGTCTCGAGCTGCAGCAGGTAGACCTTCGGCTGCCCGCCGGCGAAATCCATGTAGGTGATTTCCTGGCGCGTCGGGGAGAACCGCGGCGTCAGCACGATGTCGTCACCCCGTGTCAGATAGCGTACATTGGCGCCATCCTGGTCCATGATCGCCAGCCGCTTGACGCGGTTGTCCCGCGGCCCGCTTTCGGAGACGAAGACGATTCGCGTGTCGAAATAGCCCTTCTCACCGGTCAGCCGCTGGTAGATCGCGTCGGCGATGATATGGGCAACGCGCCGCCAGTTGTCGCGCGTGGTGAAGAACTGCTCGCCAAGCATTTGCTCGCCGGCGAAGGTGTCCCAGAGGCGGAACTCGGCACGCAGTCGCCCGCCCCCCTCTTCCACCACGCGACCGATCACCAGGGCTTGCGCATTGATCACGCGCCAATCCTCGAAGCGCGGCGCGACGTCGGGATTGCTCACCTTCTCGATGAAGGCACCCTTGTCGACCGGGGCGAACAGGCCTGAACGCTTCAGGTCCGCCGCCACCACGCCGGCGATGTCCGCGCCGATCCCGTCCGACGAGATGAAGTCGGTAATGGCAATCGGCAACGGCTCGATATTGCCCTGGTTGATGTCGATTTCGACCAGCGCGGACGCCGGCCTTCCGGCTAGCGCCAGCGCCGATGCGGCCAGCGTAACGAAGGCAATCAGTCTCAGGATCGGCAGTCTCATCGCGTTTGTCCTTCTATCCGCTTTTCCTTGCCCGGCACTTTCCGCGAGCCCGGCTCAGCGGAACATCTCGCTGGGATCGAAATTCACCACGACGTCGCGCCACGCGTCATACTTCTCGGCCGGCAGCTTGTAGCCGCGCTGGCCGCAGATCAGGATGGCACGCCGCGCGCTTTCGTCCGCTGCGCGGTTGCCGGAACTCTGCGTGATCGTGGGAGCTCCCTCGACCATGCCCGACGGGTCTAGCCTGAACCTCACCGAGACCCTGAGGTCGCCGGCGCCTATGGCGGCAGGCGGGTTCCAGCACGCCTGTATCTGGCTGCGCAGTGCATCCATTTCGCTCTGCGTAAGCTCCGAACCACCTGTGTTGCTCTGACCGCCGAGCGATGCCGGGTCGCGGCTGCGCTGGGCACCGCCGCCGGAAGCCTGTTCCTGGTTGAGAAGTGCAGCCACCTCGTCCTCGGTCGAATCGCTTTCCGGCGCGGGCGGCGGCGTCTCTGCCCGTTGCTGCGGCTCGTTCTCGCGGCGCTGGTCGGTACGCGCGGTCTGCGCAGTCGGCCGTTCGGGACGCAGTGCCGGTACCGGCACCTGTTCGGGTATCCGCGACTCGGGCTGTATCTCCTCGGGCAGCGGTTCGGCCTTCTCGATTGCATCCTTCACCGGATCCGCCTGCACCTCCTGCGGCGGCGTGGGAAGCGCGGCGACCTCTGTCGTCGGCACCGGTTCGGGCTCCGCCTGCTCCACCTGGTCGGGTACCGGCTCCTCGCGCGGCGGAGTCTCGGGAGTCGGAGCATCCGAGGGTTTCGGCAACGTAGCCTGGTCGACCTCGACCGGCTTCTGTTCCTCCGTTTCCGGTGCCGCCTGGTCGCGCTCCTTGTCGCCGATGTTTTCGGCCTCGGGGTCCACCGTCGGCTTCTCTGTCGGGGTCGGGGCGGCCGGCCCGTCCTTGGGAGCCTCCTCCGCGCCCTTCTGGATCTGCGTCAGCTCGGCGATCGATACCAGTTCGACCGGGAGCGATTCCACGTCGGCAACGTCGAAGGATTCCGGAGCGCTGAGCGTCAGCATGCCCCAGGTGAGCGCCACCGCGTGCAGCAATCCGGACGTGACGAGGCCAACGCGCATGATGCGTCAGTTATCCTGTTCCTGCAGCGTCACCAGGCCGAGGTTCTTGAAACCGGCCTGGTTTATTCGCCCCATGACCTGCATGATCGTTCCGTAGTCGGCATTCTGGTCACCGCGAATGTAGATCCGTTCGTCGTAGCCGGTCTGGGCGATCGCCTCGAGTTTCGGCACCACCTCGTCGATGGGCACCGGCGTCTCCTGTATGTAGATCTCGCCATTGTCGCGGATCGAGATGGTGATCGGTTGCGTGTCGGAATTGAGCGCCGAGGCCCGCGTCTCGGGCAGGTCGATTGGCACGCCGACGGTGAGCAGCGGGGCGGCGACCATGAAGATGATCAGCAGCACAAGCATCACATCCACGAAGGGCGTGACGTTGATTTCGGACATCAGCCGCGCGCTGTGCGCTCGCCGGCGTCCGCGCCGCGATCCCCTGCCGGCTGCACTGTTTAGTGACATGGCCATTGAGACATTCCTCTCGCGACGTTTCTATTCGGCGGCCTGCTGGCGCGTGCCGCCATTGGCCCGTTCGTCGATCTGGCGCGACAGGATGGCGGAGAACTCGTCGGCGAAAGCCTCCATCCGCGACGCCAGCCTGGCCGCGTCGGCCGACAGCTTGTTGTACCCGATCACGGCCGGAATGGCGGCGACGAGGCCCAGCGCAGTCGCCAGCAGCGCTTCCGCGATACCCGGCGCAACCACCGCGAGGTTGGTCGATTCCGATCCGGCGATCGCCTGGAACGATGTCATGATGCCGACCACCGTGCCGAACAGGCCGATGAAGGGCGCGGAGGACCCGACCGAGGCGAGGTAGCCGAGCCGGCTTTCCAATTCCTCCACCTCGCGCGCCAGCGCCACGTCCATCGCCCGGTCGATCCGGTTCTGCAGGCTCACCGGCGAGCGGGCCCCGCGCTCGAAGCTCTTCTTCCACTCGCGCATCGCCGCGACGAACAACGCGCCCATTCCCGTGGCCTTGCGGTCGGAGAGGGAGCGGTAAAGCTCCTCCAGCGACTGGCCCGACCAGAACGTGTCCTCGAAACGGTTCAGCGCGCGCCGGAGACGGGCGAAGGCGAGCGTCTTGTCGATCATCACCGCCCAGGACCATACCGAGGCGGCGAGCAGGCCGATCATCACCAGCTTGACGACGAAGCCCGCCTGCATGAAGAGCGCCCACAGCGAGAGTTCGCCACCTGGTGCGGCCAAGCCAATCTGTTCCATGTGTAGTTCCTCAAGTCCCGGGTTTCCGGTCAACCCCTGTCGAATGCGTCGCGGTCGGTCCGTTCCGTTTTGCGGTCAGACCGGCTCTCAACGACAATTTGGGTAAAACAAAGGCGTTGGAAGGGCCGTTGCGAGCCTAGCCCATTCATGAATCGTTATCCTTAACGCCTCGTTAGTGAAACCGGGGCAATTGCGTTCATTTCAAGGCATGCTGCGTGAAATCACGATGACGCGGGCTGAAACAGTTCCGCCCATTCGCGCGGAAAGCGGCGTGGCTTGCCTTCCGCGTTGATCAGCGCCGCCTCGACCTTCGCCTTGATCAGCACGGTCTCGCCACGGCGGATCTCCTGCGCCATGCGGATGCGAGCCCTGCCGGTCTCCGCAACCCGTGTCGCGACAGTCAGGATGTCGTCGATACGCGCCGGGGAGCGAAAATCGATCTCCATGCGCCGCACCACCCAGTAGAGCGTCTCGCCCGTCTTCCCGGCCTCCAGCTCCGTGTGATGCACGCCGACGAGGCGCAGGAAATCCGAACGGCCGCGTTCGAGGAATTCCAGGTAGCGTGCATGATAGACGGCCCCCGAGAAGTCCGTGTCGGCGTAGTAGACACGCGCCTGCAATTCGTGGCCACCGTCGGTGAGCCGCCCGGAAAGCACGTCCTCGTGGTCTGCCATGGTCGTTTCCACCTTCGCCGATACGCCGCATCCCCGCCCCTGCCGCGGGCTGGAATGGCCCATCTCCATGATTTCGCGGCTCTGCGCAACCCCGGCTCCCTCGGTTCCTCGAAAGACGGATGTGCCCGGCAAATCGGGATGCCCGACGGGTCGGCGCCGAAGTCAACCGGCCTGGTCGTCCTCGTCGAAAAGGCTCGACTGCATCGCTGCGAGATCCTTCGGTGCATCGAGGCCGAGATGCGTCCAGGCCCTTGCCGTCAGCATGCGGCCGCGCGGCGTACGCTGGATGAAGCCCTGCTGGATCAGGAACGGCTCGATGATGTCCTCGATGGCGTCGCGCGGCTCCGACAGTGCCGCCGAGATCGTCTCGATTCCCACGGGCCCGCCGCCGAAGTTTCGCGCGATCATCGTCAGGTAGCGCCGGTCCAGCATGTCCAGCCCGATCGCGTCCACGTCAAGCCGCGTCAGCGCCTCGTCGGCGATCTCGCGCGTCACCTCCTCCGCCTTCGCCACATGGGCGAAATCGCGCACCCGGCGCAGCAGGCGGCCGGCGATGCGGGGCGTGCCGCGTGCCCGTTTCGCCACCTCGCGCGCGCCGTCGTCGCTCATCGACAGCCCCATGATCCGCGCGCCGCGCCGCACGATCGTCTCCAGCTCCTCCACCGTGTAGAACTCGAGTCGCACCGGAATGCCGAAGCGGTCGCGCAGAGGCGTTGTGAGCAGGCCGAGCCGCGTCGTTGCCGCGACGAGGGTGAACTTGGCCAGGTCGATCTTGACCGAGCGCGCCGCCGGCCCCTCGCCGATGATCAGGTCGAGCTGGAAATCCTCCATCGCGGGATAGAGGATTTCCTCCACGGCCGGGTTGAGCCGGTGTATCTCGTCGATGAACAGGACATCGCGCTCTTCCAGATTCGTCAGCAAGGCGGCGAGATCGCCGGCCTTGGCAATCACCGGGCCGGACGTGGCGCGGAAATTGACGCCCAGTTCCTTTGCCATGATCTGTGCCAGCGTCGTCTTGCCGAGGCCCGGCGGGCCGACGAACAGGACGTGGTCCAGCGCTTCGCCGCGGCCCTTGGCCGCCTCGATGAAAACCTTCAGGTTGGCGCGCGCGGCCTTCTGGCCGGTGAAATCGTCCAGCGTCTGCGGCCGGAGCGCGACATCGACGTCCTCGCCGCGCTTCTCGGGCGTAATCAGGCGGGTATCCTCATCCATGGGCCGTCAATCGCACCCTCGCCATTTCGAGGCAAGCCCGCATCACTTCGCCAGTTCCTTCAGCCCAAGCCGTATCAGCTTCGCGCTGTCGGCACCCTCGCCGGCTTCCTTCAGCGCCACTGCCACCGCGTTCGCCGCCTGGTCGCGGGAATAGCCGAGATTGGTCAGTGCCGAGACCGCATCGGAAACCGGCGCGGAGGCCACGCCCTCGCCCAGTTCCTGCTTCAACCCGATCGTGCCCGAGGCTTCGCCCGCGAAGGCCGGTGCCTTGTTCTTCAGTTCGGTTACGATGCGCTGCGCCACCTTCGGCCCGATGCCCGGCGCGCGCGCCACCATCGCCTTGTCCTGCAGCGCGATTGCGTTGGCCAGGTCGGATGCCGACAGCGTGGACAGCACGGCCAGCGCCACCTTGGCGCCGACTCCCTGAACGCTCTGCAGCAGCCGGAACCATTCGCGTTCGAGATGGGTCGAGAATCCGTAAAGCCGGATCATGTCCTCGCGTACATAGGTCTCGATATGCAGCACCGCGGCCTCGCCCTCGTTGAGACTCGCCAGCGTGCGCGCTGGGCAGAAGGCCACGTAGCCGACGCCGTGCACGTCTATGATCGCGTGATCCTCGCCGATCTCGTCGACGGTGCCTTTCAGCTTTCCGATCATGCTGTTGCAAGCCTCGCCTGGTGGGCCGCGCTCGTGCGGTGATGCGCGTGGCAGATGGCGATGGCCAGCGCGTCCGCCGCGTCGTCGGTATCGAACGTCGCCTTCGGCATCAGCACCTTCACCATCATGTGGATCTGCTTCTTGTCGCCGTGCCCGACGCCGATCACCGTCTTCTTGACCGCGTTCGGCGCGTATTCCGCCACCGGCAGGCCGGCGCGCGCCGGCACCAGCATGGCGATACCGCGTGCCTGGCCGAGCTTCAGCGTCGCCGTCGCATCCTTGTTGACGAAGGTCTGCTCGACGGCCGCCTCGTGCGGCATGTGCTCGTGCAATATCTCGGCAAGCCCGTCATGCAGCTGGCACAGCCGCGATGCTAGGTCCGCCTTGATGTCCGAGCGGACCGTACCCGAGCCGACGAAACGCAGGCTGTTGCCGAGGCTCTCGACAATGCCCCATCCCGTCCGGCGCAATCCCGGGTCGATCCCGATTATCCGAATCGCCTGTCCCATCTGGCCTCCGTCTTCAGGTTAGCCTGTCGCATGAAGGATGTGAACAAAAAGAAAACAAAAGTCACATCTTGCCCATGCCGGGCGGTTATGCGATGCAGCCGCTTTTCAACTCTTCCGGGTACCATCCGTGACAATTCTGGGCATCCCCGTCGACGCGGCTCTCCTCGTCCTGCTGTTCGCGATTGCCGTTGCCGGCATCGTGCGCGGCTTTTCCGGCTTCGGCACCGGCATGATCATAGGCCCGGTGGGCGCGATGACCTTCGGCCCGCAGGCGGCCATCGTCATCCTGCTGGTCATCGATTCCCTGCCGATGCTGCCGCTCATCCTCAGCGCCCTGAAGAAAGTCTCGCTGCGCGAACTGCTGCCGGTTGCCGCCGGCTACGGGCTGATCCTGCCGCTCGGCATCTGGTTCCTCAAGACCGGCGACACAGTGACGCTGCGCTGGTTCATGTCCTTGGTCATCCTCGTCGCCGCAGCGATACTGTGGTCGGGCTGGGTCTATCGCGGACCGCGCAACCTGGCCGTGCGCATTGGCGTCGGGGGCATTTCCGGCTTTCTCGGCGGCGCAGCCGGGGTCTCCGGCCCGCCGGTCATCCTCTACTGGATGGCGCTGTCGACGGGCGCCGGGCTGGTGCGGGCGAACCTGCTCGTCTACTTCGCGCTGGCGCAGGTGCTGTCCGGCACGGGCCTCGTTGTCGCGGGCATCGTCAACCGCGAGTCCCTGATGCTCGGCCTGGTCTGCGCGCCGCTCTACCTCGTCGCCCTGCTGGTCGGCGCGCGCCTGTTCGGCCTCGCCAGCGAATCGACCTACAAGCGCGTCGCCCTGTTGATCGTCATTGCCGCCGCGATCATGACGCTTCCCGTGCTCGACGGGCTGCGCGGTCAGGCCTGACTGCCGCGGCGCCAAAGCCGGGGATCAGGCGGAAAGCTTCGCCATCACCTCCTCGGGGATGTCCTCGTTGGAATAGACGTTCTGCACGTCGTCGTCATCGTCGAGGGCTTCCAGAAGCTTCATCAGCGTGGCGGCCTTGGCTTCGTCCACGGGCGTGCGGTTCTGCGGCTTCCAGATGATGTTGACGGATTCCGGCTCGCCGAGGGTGGCCTCCAGCGTCTTCGAAACCGTGCCGAGATCCTCGAAGGCGCAAATGATGGTGTGGCCGTCCTCGTCGGTCTCGACGTCATCGGCGCCGGCCTCGATGGCCGCCTCCATGATCGTGTCCGCGTCGCCGGCCTCGGGCTTGTAGACGATCTCGCCGACCCGGTCGAACATGAAGGAGACGGAGCCGGTCTCGCCGAGCGAGCCGCCGTTCTTGGAGAAGCAGGCGCGGATGTTGGACGCCGAGCGGTTGAGGTTGTCGGTCAGCGCCTCGACGATGATGGCGACACCGCCGGGGCCATACCCCTCGTAGCGCATCTCCTTGTAGTCGTCGGCATCGCCGCCCGACCCTTTGTTGATCGCGCGCTGGATGTTGTCCTTCGGCATCGACTGGCCCTTGGCGTTCTGGATGGCCAGCCGCAGGCGCGGGTTCATGTCGGGATCGGTCGTTCCGCCGCCCATTTTCACCGCGACGGTGATTTCCTTGGAAAGGCGCGAGAACAGCTTGGAGCGGGCCGCATCCTGGCGACCCTTGCGATGCATGATGTTCTTGAATTTGGAATGACCGGCCATTCGTTCCTCTGTCGTCCTGCGGATATTTCAAAGTCGCGCGGCTTATATGAGAGATCGCGGGCATCGTCCAGCGGGGCGGGCATGCACGGCGGTTCGAAATCGTGATTCGCCCCGGCGCGATCCTCCGCTACAATCCCTGGCAGGACGAGCGAGGACGACCACCATGCGCTTCCTTCACACCCTGACCGGGCTTGTCGCCATAGCCATTGCGGGCTCCGTCGCACCGGCAGCCGCGCAGGACCGGGAGGAGCCGCCCAGCCAGTGCCGGGCGATTGCCCAGGCCCTGCCCGGCGTGATCTTCGCCTCGGCGGCGGCATCCGAAAACCCGCTGAATGCCCCCGAGGCGGTGACGATCACGTTCGAGGGACATTCCACCTATGTCATCGAGACGCCGGCCGGCGTCAGGATCGCCACGGATTTCTCCGGTTTCCATGGCGCCGATCCCGTGCCTCGCGTCGTCACCATGAACCGGGCCCATTCCTCCCACTACACGCTTTCGCCCGACGCCCGCATCGAGGTCGTCCTGCCGGGCTGGAATCCCGACGGTCCCGAACCGGCGGAACACCGGGTGGTCGTCGACGATGTCTATATCCGCAACGTGACCACCGACATTCGCTCCTGGGAAACCGGCGGCATGATCCCGGACGCCAATTCGATCTTCATCTTCGAGATCGCCGGCCTGTGCATCGGCCATCTCGGCCACCTGCACCACGAGCTGACCGACACGCATTACGCGGAAATCGGCCGGCTCGACATCGTCATGGTGCCGGTCGATGGCGGCCTGACCCTGTCGCACGAGGGCATGGCGGAGATCACGAACCGCCTGCGTGCCTCCATCGTCCTGCCGATGCACCTGCGCGGCACGCGCCTCGACAGTTTCCTCGCCCGCATGGAGCCGGACTTCGCCATCGAATTCCTGGACGGAAACTCGCTGACCATCAGCGTTCGCGACCTGCCCGGGCGCCCGACCATCATGGTGCCGGACAATCTGTATTTCCGGGGATAGCACCGCTGTCCGGGCGCAGCTTTTCGCGCAGGAAGTCGATCGCGACGCGCACCTTCTGCGGCAGGAACGAGCGGCTCGGATAGAGCGCCCAGGCACCCGTGTCGAAATCCGTGGCGGCACATTCGCGGTCCGGGAACAGATCGACCAGGCGGCCCTCGTCGAGATGACGCCGGATCAGCCAGTCGGGTAGCAGCGCCGGCCCGAGCCCGTCCAGGGCAGCGCGGCGAAGCGCCAATGCGTTGGAGATCAGAACGCCTCCCGAAACCGGCACCTCGACAGTCTCTTCCCCCGCCCGCCTGAAACGCCATCGTGTCCGGAAGTCGGGAAGCGCGAAACGCAGGCAGTCGCAATTCTCCAGTTGCCTCGGATCGGTGAACGGGCCGTACGAGTCGACGTAATCCGGCGATGCCACGACGCGATAGCGCGTGCGGGCAAGCCGCGTGCTGACGAGATCGCCCTGCGGCGCGGCGGCGAGGCGAACCGCGAGGTCCATGCCGGCGGCGATCAGGTCCAGGTTCGCGTCCGTCGGATGGAGCTCGACCGCCAGGGCGGGATAACGTTCCCGGAACTCACCCAGGTGGGGAACGACGCACTCATGCGCGAATGCGACCGAGGCGGTGAACCGCAGCGTGCCCGATGGCTCGTCGCGTATGCGGCGCGCCTCCTCGCGCGCCAGATCGAATTCCTCCAGCAGCGGTCCGATCCGGCGAAGATAGGCTTCACCCTCTTCCGTCACCGTGAGCCGGCGGGTCGTGCGCTGGAACAGGCGCAGGCCGAGCGCGGCCTCCACCGAGGCGACCGTTCGCGAAACCGATGACGGGTCGGCGTCCAGCGCCCGCGCCGCGTTGGCGAAGCTCCCCAGCCGTGCAACGGTCACGACAATATTCAGGGAATCCGTGTCCATTCATGGAATATTCGCATGAATGGCGACCATTGTCAGCCGCCCGCATGGTCGGGACGCCCGGCGCCCCGGCCGTCCCCGGTTCCCAAGGCCGGTTCGGCCGGCCCGACAAGCGCCTACATCATGGCGGCAAAGGCTTTCTCCACCGCCTTGGGATCGTCGCGCCAGGATGCGTGAACGTCCGCGGCGGACGCGGGATAGACGTCCTCCGCCTCGCTTTCCACAGCGTCGAGCACGTCCGCGACCACCGCCTCCGGATCGTCTTTCGGCCCGTCGACGCCGGCCAGCATGTCCGTGTCGATACCGGCCGGAAACACGTTCAGGACCGAGATGCCCTTCGGCTCCAGATAGGCGCGCAGCGACATCGCGATCGACCACGCCGCCGCCTTCGACGCGTTGTAGGCGGAAAATCCGGGCGCGGAGACGAGGGAAAGCAGGCTCAGCATGTTCACGACCTTGCCGCCGCCATTGCTTTCCATGACCGGCGCGAAGGTCCGCGTGACATTGAGAAGCCCCTCGAAATTCACCGCCATGTCGCGGCGCAGGGCCGCCTCCGCGACGTCCAGCGCGCCGCCGGCGCTCAGCACGCCCGCATTGTTGATGAGCAGGTTCACGTCCCCCGCGGCGCGCACCGCGGCGGCGATGTCCTGCGCCGAGGTGACGTCCAGCCTGAGCGGCACCTGGCGTTCCGAGGCGCCGCCTTCCGTGACTTCGAGGCTCTCCACGTCGCGCGCGGTGACATAGACCTTCTTCGCGCCGCGCTGGATGAGTGTCCGGGCGAAAACCCGTCCTACGCCCCTGTTTGCGCCGGTGACGAGGACGATGCTGTCTGTGATCTTCATCTGGCAACCCTTTCGCTGAAGTGATGCCGGGAAGCTATCGGCGCCTGCCCGCTGCAAAAACCGGCGTTCCGTCACGACACTCGTGCAAGACCGGCATGAATGGCCGGCCCCGACGCGGACGCCGGACGGGCACGCCTGCCCGTGCGCGGGCCGGGTCGCAGGGTGTGACCGTCGGCACAACATGACCGTGCGTCATGCGGCATCCTTCCATCCATCGAAACGGCGCGTTGCCGCCGCAGGGGCGGCAAGCCCCGGTCAGAAACGGATGAAAGGAAAAACCGATGAAGAACGCATTCAACAGCCGCGGCCGTCACCTCGTGCGGGCTGCTTCCGCCACGCTCCTGCTCTTCGCCGTCGTCTCGCCGGCAAGCGCGATCGAGCGCTTCCGCTCCGACATTTACAGCTGCGCCTCGGTCAAGGAGACGCTCCATGCCCTCGGCGCCGCGGTGATCCAGTATCCCTCGACGCGGGTCGACAACTACATGCTCTACGACCGTTACGTGGCGTCGCGCGCCCATTGCTCGCCTGACGAGAAGGTCGTCCCGGCAACCGTCATCGCTTCGGATACGGAAACCTGCGGCGTGCATCGCTGTGTCAGCCGCGATCAGAAGAAGGGCTACCGCCGCGGACGCCCGTCCAGCAGCATCGCCACCACCCATGCCCTTCCGTGAAGCAACCGGCCATTCGCCGATTCCGCTGCGCCCCGGCCTGCAGGCCGGGGCGTTCTACCACCAGTCGGGAACCGTTTCGGTCAGCCGCGGCCCCAGGCGCAGCGGCGCGATCTTCTCGGCTAGGCCGGTGCGGTCTGAGACTTCCACGGCCACGCCGCAGATCGTCGCCGGACCGTTCGCCGCCTCGAATCGCCCCTTGGGTATCTTCGAAAGGAAGCGGTTGAGCGGCTCTTCCTTGTCCATTCCGAGGGAAGAGTCGTAATTGCCGCACATGCCGGCATCGGTCAGATATCCCGTGCCGCCGTTCAGGATCTGGTGATCGGCGGTCGGCGTATGCGTGTGCGTACCGACGACAAGGCTCGCCCGCCCGTCGACGAAATGGCCGAAACAGATCTTTTCCGATGTCGCCTCGGCATGGAAATCGAACACCACGGCGTCGAAATCGGCACCAAGGCTGCCGGCCGAAAGCTGCTCTTCCGCACAAGCGAAGGGATCGTCGAGATCCGGATGCATGAACACCCGGCCCATGATGTTCGACACCATCACCCGCGCACCGTTCCTGGCCTCGTAGACGCCCATGCCGCGGCCCGGCGTGCCCTTCGGGAAATTGGCCGGCCGCAGGAACTGCTCGTGCCTGTCCGCGAAGACCAGCGCCTCGCGCTGGTCCCAGACATGGTTGCCGGTGGTCACCACGTCGGCGCCTGCGTCGAGCGTTTCGGTCAGGATCGCCTCCGTGATGCCGAAGCCGCCGGCGGCGTTCTCGCCGTTCACGATGGTGAAATCGATCCGGTAGTCGGAGATGAGGCCGGGAAGCCGTTCATACACGGCCGTGCGGCCCGACCGCCCGACCATGTCGCCAAGAAATAGAAGTCTCATTCCGGCTTCCTACGCCCGCCCGGCGAAGCTGCGCAAGCCGTCTTCCGTCAAAATCGCGTCCAGCGGCACGTCATGCGGCTCCGCCGGCACGCTTTCGACCTCCTGGCAGCGGAAGGCCACCCCGACAAGCCGCGGCTTCATGCCCCTGTCGGCGAGCCGCGCGATCGCCCGGTCGTAATGTCCCGCGCCATATCCGATCCGGTTGCCCCTGGCGTCGAAGGCCGAAAGCGGCACCAGCATCAGTCGCGGATCGAGAATCTCGGCCTCCTCGCCGGGTCCGGCCGTGCCGAAACCCGTATCGACCATCTCCGCGCCGCGTACCAGCTCGCGGAACACGATCGTTTCGCGGTCGAGCACCACCGGCAAACAAAGCCGTGCGCCCCTCTCGCGCATCGCGAACATCAGGGGCCTGATGTCGGCCTCGGAGCGGATCGGCCAGAAGCCCGACACCACCGTACCGGGATCGAAAGCGATCGCGGCGCCATGATCGGCCATGGCCAGGCTCTTCTCGATACGGATGTCGACCGGCAGCGCGTCGCGCCGCGCCAGCGTCTCGGCGCGGATGCGCCTCTTTTCTTCGGAAGGGCCGGCGACCAAGTCGATTCTCTCCGTGAGAAGGGAATAACCAACCGCGGCAACCGGTGGAAAACGGCATCCCGGGAACCTACCGAAGTAGGTGGGCGCCGTGTGAAAGAACCCACGGGTCCAATCAGTGACAGCTCCCATAGGATGCGTAAGGCCCCGGGGAATTGTTTCCTGCCGCGAAGCGCAGTCGGTCAGCCGCGATATAGGCCTTCGGCGCACGCCGCGCCAGTGGGAATCGCCATTCCCTCAGGACATTTTGCCCGAGACGGCCTCGATCTTCTCGGCAACGGAGGAAAGCCGCTCCATCAGTTGCGCGTCGATGTTGTCGGCACGTTCCAGCGCCTCGTCGCGGGTCCGCCTGAGCGACTCGATTTCCGATTCAAGGCCCTTGATACGCTTTTCCGTCTCGGCCAGTTCGTCCATGACCATGATGCCGGCCATCACTGTAATGCGCTGGTCGCCGATCTCGCCGAAGGACTCCTTGAGGTGGCGGACGTACTGGTCGAAGCGCGCGGCCAGTTCCTGCAGGTGCTCCTCCTGGCCCGGATCGCAGGCCATGCGGTACATCTTGCCGTCGATCGTTACGGTAACCTGGGCCATGTTCCCTCCGCCTGCACCTGACGACTAGCGGTCGAGCACGGCACGTATCGTTTCCATTGCCGTCACGAGCCTGCGCGACACTTCCTTGTTGACGTCTTCGAGGCGGCCTGCGCGCGCCTCCGAGGCATCGAGTTCCCCTGCCAGCTTGGCGCGATCGGCGTTCATGCGCTGGACCTCCTCTTCCGCGTCGCGGTAATTCTCGCGCACTTCGAGATGCCGGTCGACCACGTCCTCGAGGGAAGACACCGCCTTTTCGAGCCGGTCCAGAACTTCCGAAAGCGTCTGCTGTGAAGGCATGGCATCACTCTCAAAAATCCGGGGAAAGGCGAAAACCTTTCAATTGAACGCCTTAGGCCGGAGCGATAAGGCAGAACGTCAACTTAGCCGGTTGCCGCCGGCATTTCAAATCCCTGCCGCGCTAACCCACAGTTGAGATACGACACGGCGAACGTGCCCGCCGTGCCGGGGCTTCCCGGAATTCCCGCTTTGTTGACTCGTCCCGGCGACCTGCTATGTGTCGCGCGATTTCGTCCCGGACCGCCGGCGCCGGCCTTCCCGCGACCGGCGAACGCAAACAGGATTACCGATGATCTCTCGCGAAAAACATGACCGGATGGCCAATGCGATCCGCTTCCTGTCCATGGATGCGGTCGAGGCAGCCAATTCCGGCCACCCCGGCCTGCCCATGGGTGCGGCCGATATCGCCACCGTGCTTTTCTCGCGCTTCATGAAGTTCGACCCGATGAATCCGCAATGGCCGGATCGCGACCGCTTCGTTCTGTCGGCCGGGCACGGGTCGATGCTGCTCTATTCGCTGCTCTACCTCCTCGGCTACGAGGACATCACGATCGACGAGATCAGGAATTTCCGCCAGCTCGGCTCGAAGACCGCCGGCCATCCGGAATATGGTCACGCCGCCGGCATCGAGACCACGACCGGACCGCTCGGCCAGGGCCTCGCCAATGCCGTCGGCATGGCGATCGCGGAAAAGAAGCTCGCCGACGAGTTCGGAAGCGACCTCGTCGACCACTACACCTATGTGCTGGCCGGCGACGGCTGCCTGATGGAAGGCATCAGCCAGGAAGCGCTGACCCTTGCCGGACATCTCAAGCTCTCCAAGCTCATCGTCCTCTGGGACGACAACGGCATCTCCATCGACGGCAAGGTGTCCGTCTCCGATTCCACGGATCAGCAGGCCCGCTTCGAGGCCTCCGGCTGGGAGACGCTCGCCGTCGACGGCCATGATCCCGATGCCATTGCGGCGGCCATCGAGAGCGCCCGCTCGTCGGACCGTCCGACGCTGATCGCCTGCCGCACCACCATCGGGTTCGGCGCGCCGACCAAGGCCGGCACTTCCAAGGTACACGGATCGCCGCTCGGCGCCGAGGAGATTGCCGGTGCGCGCAAGGCACTCGGCTGGGATTGCGAGCCCTTCGAGATTCCCTCCGAGATTCTCGACGACTGGCGTCTCGTCGGCCTGACCGCCGGCAAGCAGCGCGTCGCATGGGAAGCCCGCCTCGCGGAGGCCGACAAGTCGGTTCGCGGCGAGTTCGAGCGCCGCATGCGCGGCGACCTGCCGGCGAGCCTAGATGCCGCAATGGAAGAATACCGCAAGAAGCTGGTGGCCGATCAGCCCAAGGTGGCGACCCGCAAGGCGTCCGAGATGGCACTGGAAGTCATCAATGGCGTCGTGCCCGAGACAATCGGCGGTTCCGCCGACCTGACCGGCTCCAACAACACCCGGACGAGCCAGACCGCGCCGATTACGCCGGATGACTTCTCCGGCCGCTACATCCACTACGGCATCCGCGAACACGGCATGGCCGCGGCCATGAACGGCATCACCCTGCACGGCGGCCTGATTCCCTATGGCGGCACCTTCCTGGTGTTCTCCGACTATGCCCGCCCGTCCATGCGCCTGGCATCCTTGATGGGCATTCGCACCATCTTCGTGATGACGCACGATTCCATCGGGCTCGGCGAGGACGGCCCGACGCACCAGCCGGTCGAGCACCTGGCCGCCCTGCGTGCCATCCCCAACCACGTGGTCCTGCGCCCGGCCGATGCCGTCGAGACCGCCGAGTGCTGGGAAATCGCGCTGAAAAGCCTCAAGACGCCGACGACGCTGGCGCTCACGCGCCAGGGCCTTCCGGCCGTCCGCACCGAGCATTCCGCCGACAACCGCAGCGCCTACGGTGCCTACGAGCTGTCGCCGGCCGGCGACGACGCCGTCGTGTCCATCTTCGCCTCCGGGTCGGAAGTGGAAATCGCGATGGACGCGAAAGCGGCACTTGAGGCCAATGGCCACCCGACCCGCGTTGTCTCGGTGCCGAGCATCGACCTGTTCGCCATGCAGTCCGAGGACTACCGCAAGGCGATGATCGGCACCGCGCCGGTCAGGATCGCCGTCGAGGCCGGCATCCGCCAAGGCTGGGACGCGATCATCGGTTCCGACGGCATCTTCATCGGCATGGACTCTTTCGGCGCGTCCGGCCCCTACAAGCAGCTCTACGCCCATTTCGGCATCACGCCGGAAGCGGTCGTCTCTGCGGCGGAATCCCGCATTCACGCCGCGTCGGAAGACAACTAGTTTCGCCCCATCGCAACGGAGGAATTTCCATGACCCTCAAGGTAGCCATCAACGGATTTGGCCGCATCGGCCGCAACGTCGTCCGCGCCGTCTACGAATCCGGCCGCAAGGACATCGACATTGTCGCGATCAACGATCTCGGCCCGGTCGAGACCAACGCGCACCTCATGCGCCACGACTCGGTGCACGGGAAGTTCCCGAAATCCGTCGAGGTGGACGGCGACACGATCCGTATCGAGGGCGGCGACAGCTTCAAGGTCTTCGCGGAGCGCGATCCGAAGAACCTGCCGTGGGGCGATCTCGGCGTCGACATCGTCATGGAGTGCACCGGCATCTTCACGGCCAGGGACAAGGCCGCCATGCACCTTGAGGCCGGCGCCAAGCGCGTTCTGGTATCGGCCCCGGCATCGGGCGCCGACAAGACCGTCGTCTTCGGCGTCAACCATGACAGCCTGACCGCCGACGACGTCGTCGTCTCCAACGCCTCCTGCACCACCAACTGCCTCGCGCCCGTCGCCTATGTGCTCAACAATGCCATCGGCATCGAGAAGGGCTTCATGACGACGATCCACTCCTACACCGGCGACCAGCCGACGCTGGACACGATGCACAAGGATCTCTATCGCGCCCGCGCCGCGGCGCTCTCCATGATCCCGACCTCGACCGGCGCGGCCAAGGCCGTCGGCCTCGTGCTGCCGGAGCTGAACGGCAAGCTGGACGGCGTCGCCATCCGCGTGCCGACGCCGAATGTCTCGGTTGTCGACCTGACCTTCATCGCATCGCGCGACACTTCGGTCGAGGAGATCAACGACGCCATCCGCACCGCCGCCAATGGCGAGCTGAAGGGCATTCTGGGCTATACCGACGAGAAGCTCGTTTCCTCCGACTTCAACCACGACAGCCACTCCTCGGTCTTCCACACCGACCAGACCAAGGTCATGGAAGGCACCATGTGCCGGATCCTGTCCTGGTACGACAACGAGTGGGGCTTCTCCAACCGCATGGGCGACACCGCCGTCGCCATGGGCAAGCTCATCTGACGCTTCCGCCCCATGCCGAATCGAAAAGCCGCCCTTTCGGGGCGGCTTTTTTCGTCGTGGACCGTCTCAGCGGCGCCGGGCAAGCCGGAGCTTCGAGGTGGCCGCCGCGAGCTCGGCACCGCTCTCGGTCCCCTGTCCGCATGCCAATGCCGCCAGTTCGTCCACCGGAATGGCAGGTGACCACAGGTAGCCCTGTGCGTAGCCGGCGCCGAGTTCGCGTATCACGTCCAGCTGCTCGGGCGTCTCGATGCCCTCGGCGACGGCACGCAGCTCCATGCCCTTGGCAATCGCGACGATCGCGGACACGATGGCGCGGGCGCTTTTCGAACTGGACATGGAACCGACGAAGCTCTTGTCGATCTTGATCTCGCTGACCGGCAGGGTGCGCAGGTGGGTCAGGGCCGCATATCCCGTGCCGAAGTCGTCGAGCGACAACTCGTAGCCCATGCGCGAGATCTCGCCGAGTATGGCGGACGTGGCTTCCGTCCCTCGCCCGGCAAAGCAGCCCTCGGTGATCTCCAGGATCAGGTCGTCGGGCCCGACCGCGTAGCGTTCCGCCAGCGAACTGATCGTGTCGATGAGGTGATCCGGCACCATCAGGTCGACCGGGTGGATGTTCACTGCAACCTTTCCGATGTCGACGGCAGCATGGCGCAGGGCATGGATGTCCTGGGCAACCCGCTCGTAGATGAACGACGTCAGGCGCTGCATGATCCCGTGCTCGGCCGCTATCCGCAGGAAATGGTCGGGAGGCACCTGCCCCAGTTGCGGATGCGACCACCGCACCAGCGCCTCGACGCCGTGAATGGCGCCCGTCCGAAGGTCGAATTTCGGCTGGTAGTGGACCGCCAGCCCGCCGTCCTCGAGCGCCTTCTTCAGTTCGCCGGCGACGAAATTCGCCTTGTCCATTTCCAGTCCGAGGGCGGCATCGTAGGCCACCACCCGACCCTTTCCCATCTCCTTCGCCTGGCGAAGGGCCGCATCGGCGTTTCTCAGCAGTTCCGACGCGGAGGCCGCATGGTCGGGCAGGATGGCGATGCCGACCGACGTGCCGGGCATGACGCGCCGCCCGCCGATATCCGCCGGACGCGAGACTGCCTCGATCAGCGCGGCAGCGAGTCGTTCCGGCTCGCGCTTGTCCTCCATCGGCGCAAGCACGGCAAACTCGTCACCGCCGAGCCGCGCCACCGTGTCCTTGCCGTCGAGACGACCGGATATCCGCCGGCCGGTCAGCGTCAGCAACTCGTCGCCCACGTGGTGGCCCAGGCTGTCGTTGACGTTCTTGAAATTGTCGAGATCGAGCATCAGGACGCAGTAGCGTTGGTTCGTGCGGCGGGCCTCCTCGATGTCGCGCTCGATCGCCTCGCTGAAGGCCTTTCGGTTCGGCAGCCCGGTCAGCATGTCGATATAGGCAAGCGAGGAGATGGTCCTGTTTGCCTTTTCGAGATCGCGGTTGGCATCGGACAGTCGCGCGACCATTCCGTCGCGCTCGCGCGCGGTGCGGCCCGCGAGGAAAGCGGAATATCCGAGGCATGACGCACTGATGACACCGTAGACGACAAGCGCATAGGCGCCGGAGAAGTCCGCGAGGGCGCAGCCGACAGCGATACCGGCATTCACGGTGATCACGTAGGTCAGCATTGCCGTGAGCGTTCGCTGCAGCATCATGGCAGCGCCCGAGAACATGCCGACACAGACAATCAGGGCGAATAGCTGGTCGTATTCGTTGCCCCGCGGCAACACGCCGATGGCGAGCACCGCCCATGGCAGCGCAAGCAGGAAAGACGTCAGGCTCAATCGCCGGGCGGCCCGACGCGACACGCGTTCCACCTTCACGTCCCGCGCACGCCAGGATTTCACGCCCGCCCACAAACAGATTACCAGAGTTGCCGCGAACCATGCGGCGATCGGCCGACCGCCGAGTGTCTCCCAGCGCAGCAGCAGGAATACGAGCGCGTTCAGCGCCGTGGCTGCGGCCCCGTAATGCGTGATCCGTATGACGCTTCCCATATCGGCCGGGCTGGGCGGCTCGATCACGCCTCGCAAGATTTCCTTCAACTTAATTCGGATCAACCGGCAAACTCCGAACGGAAGATACTTGAAATAGAAATATCGGGTCGGAGTTTACGAATGAATAAAACGCGAAAATTCGTAACGAAATGCGATTTTATCGTGAAGCTGCGGAACAATGATTTGCCGGCGGCGATCGTGCCGAAGGAAACACATGCCGTCCCTTGTCGCGATCATCGTGGCAGTCGTCACATGACGGGCGGAATAAATCCCGGGTCCGACCCGCCCGTGCGCGATCCCGGGCGGGCGAGCCGCGCCCGGCCGGGAGGCGATATTTTCGGCCGCCGGTAAATTGTATCCGCGCGGGAATCGCCTATATCGTTGAAGGACATTCCATTTTCACCCGAATCGCGAGGATGCCGCCATCGGATTCATCGCAGTCACCCCTGTGCCCGAGACGCGTGCCGCCGGACCGGTACCGCGCGGTCTCGCACGAACGCGCGAGGTGACGCGGCGATGATCGAATCCATGTATCTGGCGATCCTGGTCGGCACCGTCCTGGTGCTCGCCGCGGCCTTTTCCAGCCTGCTCGCCTACCGCTTCGGCACCCCGCTGCTGCTGATATTCCTGGGCATCGGCCTGATCGCCGGCGTCGACGGCCTCGGCATCGACTTCGACAATGCGCCCGTCGCCTATTTCGTCGGTTCCATCGCCCTTGCCGTCATCCTGTTCGATTCCGGTTTCGGCACCTCGCTGCAATCCTTCCGCAACGCTGCCGCGCCCGCCCTGACCCTTGCGACGGCCGGCGTCGTGCTGACGACCCTTCTCTTCGGATCGGCCGCGCACCTGGTTCTCGGCCTGCCATGGCTGGAAAGCATGCTGCTGGGCGCGATCGTCGGCTCGACGGACGCTGCCGCGGTCTTCTTCCTGCTGCGCATCGGCGGCATCTCGATCCGCGACAAGGTTCGCTCCACGCTGGAAATCGAATCCGGCTCCAACGATCCCATGGCCGTGTTCCTGACGATCACGCTGGTCGAGATCATCGCTTCCGGCACCGGTATCGAAGAGTTCGGCATGCAGGTGCTGGTCCGCTTCCTGATGCAGCTCGTCATCGGCCTCGGCGCGGGCTACCTCGGCGGCATGGCAATCGTGGGGCTCGCGAACCGGCTCAAGCTGGAACGCGGCCTGACGCCGATCTTCGTCATCGCGCTTGCCATGCTCGTCTTTTCGCTGACCGGCGCGGTCGGCGGCTCCGGCTTCCTTGCCGCCTATGTCGCCGGTCTCTATGCCGGCAACCGCCAGGTCCGCGCCGCGCCGTCGATCCGCCGGTTCCAGGACGGCATGTCCTGGCTGGCGCAGATCCTGATGTTCCTCGTTCTCGGCCTGCTCGCCACGCCGTCGCAGTTCGGCGCGATCGCGCTGCCCGCCATCGCCCTGGGCCTGTTTCTTATCTTCGTCGCCCGCCCGCTCGCGGTATGGATCTGCCTCGCGCCCTTCCGCTTCAGGCCGGAGGAAACCGCCTTCGTCTCGTGGGTCGGCCTGCGCGGCGCGGTATCGATCCTGCTCGCCATCGTCCCGTTCATCGGCCAGATCGGCAACGGCATGCTGTTCTTCAACACGGCGTTCATCATCGTCATGATCTCGCTGCTGGTGCAGGGCTGGACGATCAACCCGCTGGCAAGGCGGCTCGGTCTCGTAGTGCCGCCGCGCATGGGAGCGGTCGAGAAGCTGGAACTGGAACTGCCCGGTTCCGCCTCGCACGAGCTTCTCGTCTATCGCGTCGTCGAGAACAGCCCGATCGTTTCCGGCGAGCGCATGCCGCGCTGGGCGCGGCCCTCGCTCGTCATCCGCGACGGCAAGTCCATGCGCTACCAGTATGCCGGCCGGCTGCGCCCCAACGACTATGTCTATCTCTTCGTTCCGTCGCGCTATCCGCAACTGCTCGACCGGCTGTTTGCCCAGCCCAATCCTGTGACGAGCGACGACGCGGAGTTCTTCGGCGTCTTCACCGTCGATCCGTTGCGGCCGGCGTCCGAACTGGCCGCGAGCTACGGTTTCACGCTCGAGGAACCGGAAGCCTCTCTGACCATAGACGAGCTGATGCGCAACCGGCTTGGCGGCCGTGCCGACTATGCCGACCGCATCGTCATCGGCCCGGTCGAGCTGATCGTCCGCGATATCGACGAAGATGGCCGGGTGATCGCCGCCGGCCTCTCGCTCGAACCCGACGCCAACCGCCCGGCGATCCCGGCCTTCCTCAACCTGCGCGAGCTTCTCGCCTATGCCCTGCGCCGGCTGCGCGCCTGGCGCGAAAGGAGGAAAAGCGGCACGGACAAGGACGAGAAAAAAGGTGCCGACCCGACGGCTTGAACGTGATTGCCGTCGCCTGTAGGCATGGCGCAGAAATCGAGGAGAGTCCCTTCATGGCGAAATTCAAGACCCTTGACGACCTACCCGCCGACATCGCCGGCAAGCGTGCTTTGGTGCGCGTCGATCTGAACGTGCCGATGGCCGACGGGGTCGTCACCGACCGCACGCGCATCCGCCGCGTCGTGCCCACGATCACGGAACTGTCGGGCAAGGGCGCCAAGGTCGTCCTGCTGGCCCATTTCGGCCGCCCGAAGGGCAAGGTCGTACCCGAGATGTCGCTGCGCCCGGTCGCCGCGGCGCTCGAGGAGGAACTCGACCACCGCGTCGATTTTGCCGCCGACTGCATCGGCGAGGAAGCGAAGACGGAAATCGGCGAAATGGCCGATGGCGACATTCTCCTGCTGGAAAACACGCGCTTCCATGCCGGAGAGGAAAAGAACGATCCGGATCTCGCCAAGGCCATTGCGGCCAATGGCGACATCTACGTGAACGACGCCTTCTCCGCCGCCCACCGCGCGCACGCCTCGACCGAGGGCATCGCCCGCCTTCTGCCTGCCTATGCCGGGCGCACCATGCAGGCCGAGCTGGAGGCGCTGGAGAAGGGTCTCGGCAATCCGGAGAGGCCGGTCGTCGCCATCGTCGGCGGTGCCAAGGTCTCGACCAAGATCGACCTGCTGAAGAATCTCGTCCGGAGGGTCGATGCGCTGGTGATCGGCGGCGGCATGGCCAACACCTTCCTCGCGGCGAAGGGCGTCGACGTGGCGAAATCGCTGTGCGAGCACGATCTCGCCGATACGGCCAATGCGATTCTGCAGGAGGCCGAGTCCGCAGGCTGCGCCATCGTCCTGCCCGTCGATGCCGTCGTCGCGCGCGAGTTCAAGGCCGGTGCGGAGAACGAGACGGTCGATGTTTCCGCCGTGCCCTCCGATGCCATGATCCTCGATGTCGGCCCGGCCACCGTCACGCTGGTCAACACCTGGATCGGGAAGGCCGCGACGCTGGTCTGGAACGGCCCGCTCGGCGCATTCGAGATCGAGCCCTTCGACAAGGCCACCGTGGCCGCGGCGAAATTCGCCGGCGAGCAGACGGCCGCAGGAAAGCTGGTCTCGGTCGCCGGCGGCGGCGACACGGTGGCGGCCCTAAACCATGCGGATGTCGCGGACAGCTTCACCTATGTCTCGACAGCCGGCGGCGCCTTCCTGGAGTGGATGGAAGGCAAGGAACTGCCGGGCGTCGCCGCGCTGACCGCCTGAATCGCGACACCGGCCGCGCGGGCGAGGCTCGCGCGGCATCGGTTTTCAACATTTTTAAAACGATTTAGGAAATTTTAATCGTTTCAGGCGGGCCGCCGCCGTATTTCTTCCGCACACCGCCTCTGCTAAGTCCCTGACCAATTGGGAAAATCCGGCCCCGGGCGCATCTGCGCCGGACGGGCACAACGAATCTCGGGAGACACTGATGACGCAGGCGGACATGGCGGCGCAGATCGCAGGCAAGGACGGTTTTATCGCGGCCCTCGACCAGTCGGGCGGCTCGACTCCGAAGGCGCTGAGGCTCTACGGCGTGCCGGAAACCGCGTGGACGACCGAGCAGGAAATGTTCGACCTGATCCACCAGATGCGCACGCGCATCATCAAGTCCCCCGCCTTCACCGGCGACAAGGTGATCGGCGCGATCCTGTTCGAGCAGACCATGGACCGCGACATCGACGGCGTGCCCACGGCCGAGTATCTGTGGAAGCAGCGCCGCGTGGTTCCCTTCCTCAAGGTCGACAAGGGCCTTGCCGAGGCAAGCGACGGCGTGAAGCTGATGAAGCCGATGCCGAACCTCGACGCCACGCTGGAGCGTGCCGTCGCCAAGGGCATTTTCGGCACCAAGATGCGCTCGGTCGTCGACGCGGCGGACGCGAAGGGCATCGCGGCGATCGTCGACCAGCAGTTCGAGGTCGGCAGGCAGATCCTCGGCCACGGCCTGGTGCCGATCCTCGAGCCGGAAGTGACGATCTCGATCGCGGACAAGGCCGAGGCGGAGGACATGCTCCTCGCCGAGATCACGAAGCATCTCGACGACATTCCCGCCGGCCAGCGGATCATGCTGAAGCTCACCCTGCCGACCAAGGCGAATCTCTACAAGCCGCTCGTCGACGATCCCCGGGTCATGCGCGTGGTCGCGCTGTCCGGCGGGTACACCCGCGACGAGGCGAACGAGAAACTGGCGCAGAACACGGGCGTGATCGCCTCCTTCTCTCGCGCGCTCACCGAGGGCCTGTCCGCCGACCAGGGCGACGACGAGTTCAATGCGGTTCTCGCCGGCGCGATCGACAGCATCTACGAGGCATCGCGCGCCGGCTGACGCGGGCCGCGGCCTTGCCGGCCGCCGTTCACGCCATTGTCATATTGTTGAGACCTGGTGGGGCTCTATATGGAATCCGTGGCGCCCCGCGCCGCGGATTGTCTGTTTGCCGGGACGGAGTCGGTCATGTTCTCGAAGGCGTTGTTCACCTGGGTCGCTTTTCCCGTCTATGTCTGGCAAGGCATCGCCCTGCGCCTTCGGATCGAGCGCCTGCTTCCGGCTGACGTTCCCCCGGAGGGACATTTCCCCGGCAAGGGCGAGGAGATCCGCCTGCTGGTTGCTGGCGATTCCTCCGTTGCCGGTGTCGGCATGACCGCGCTGGAAGACACGCTCGCCTTCAACCTCGCCGGCGTGCTGGCGGAGCGCACCGGCCGCCCGGTTCGCTGGCGTGCCGCCGGCGCCAATTCCGCCACCGCCGGTGACCTGCGTGATCATGTCCTGCCCCATGTCGAGGGGCACGACTTCACCCATGTCGTGCTCGCCGTCGGCACCAACGACATGAAGAACTTCCATGCCGTGCGCCGCTTCAAGCGCGATTTCGGAACGCTGCTCTACACCGCGCGCACGCGCTTTCCCCGTGCCCGCATCATCTGGGCGCCGATCGCCGACATGACGAGGATACCCGCCCTTCCGCGCGCGCTCGGCCGAATCCTGCAGATGCGCGCCGAACTCATCAACGCCATGGGCGAGCGCCTGTGCAGGGAGCGCGGGGCGATTGTTGCCGAACCCGTTCCGATCCGCGGCCCGCAGGGCTTTGCCCGCGACGGCTTCCATGCCGGGCCGGACGGCTACCGCACGTGGGCCGAGCACCTGGCCGACTTCGTTTTCGGACAGCGCGATCCGGACAACGTGCTAGAGCTGAAACGCGCTGATCGCGATGATCACCACAAGGCCGGCTAGCGGCAGTTTCCAGAAGTCGCTGCGCCGCCTCAGCCCCGGCAGGCCGATCGGCTTGATGATCTGCACGATCATGGCCAGCACCACGAACAGCGATAGCAGTTTGATCACGTGAACTCCCGTCCGGCATTCGCCGGTGTGTGCGCGGTTTTGTCGCGATTGGCCGTAAGTCAAATGGACGAATAGCATCCGCTCTGGCACGTTTGAACCCGGCGGCCGCGCATTGCAGCGCAAGCGCATGCGCGGGCGCAGCCGAACCGGGGAGGAGAGACCGGTCGGAAACGATATCGAGTGGAGGAAATGTCGCGCCATGACCAACGGCGAAGCATCGCGCTATCACGCGGTTTATTCCGAGTGGAAAACCGATCCCGAGGGCTTCTGGGCCGAGCAGGCGCGGGGGATCGACTGGTTCCGGCCGTGGGACAGGGTGTTCGACCCCGCAGCCGGCGTCTACGGCCGCTGGTTCGCCGGTGCCGAGTGCAACACCTGTCACAACTCGGTCGACCGGCATGTCGCGAACGGCCGCGGCGACCAGCCGGCGATCATCTATGACAGCCCGATCACGGGAAAGAAGCGCACGATCACCTATGCCGAGCTCAAGCGCGAGGTCGAGGCGCTGGCCGCGGTGCTGCGCGACCAGGGCGTGGAGAAGGGTGATCGCGTCCTGATCTACATGCCGATGATACCGGAGGCCGCCTTCGCGATGCTCGCCACCGCCCGTCTCGGCGCGGTCCATTCCGTGGTCTTCGGCGGCTTCGCCGCCCACGAGCTCGCGACCCGCATCGACGACTGTCACCCGAAGGTGGTGATCGCCGCCTCCTGCGGCATCGAGCCGAACCGCCAGGTGCCCTACAAGCCGATGCTAGACGCGGCCATCGAGATGGCGGAGAACAAGCCCGCCAAATGCGTGGTGCTGGAACGCGAGGAACACCCCTACGAGCTCGAGCCCGGCCGCGACGTCGACTACGCTGCGGCCGTCTGGGCGCACATGGAAGCGGGTACCGAGGTGCCCTGCGTTCCCGTCGCCGCCACCGACCCGCTCTACATCCTCTACACCTCCGGCACGACCGGCCAGCCCAAGGGCGTGGTACGCGACAACGGCGGCCACATGGTCGCGCTCAACTGGTCGATGGACGCGCTCTACGGCGTGAAGCCGGGCGAGGTCTTCTGGGCCGCCTCCGATGTCGGCTGGGTGGTCGGCCATTCCTACATCGTCTACGGCCCGCTGGTGTACGGCGCGACGACGATCCTGTTCGAGGGCAAGCCGGTCGGAACGCCCGATGCCGGAACCTTCTGGCGCGTCATCGAGGAGCACAAGGTCGCCGCGCTGTTCACCGCGCCGACCGCCTTCCGCGCCATCAAGAAGGAGGACCCTGCGGGCGATTTCATCCCGAGATACGACCTGTCGAGCCTGCGCTCCCTGTTCCTTGCCGGCGAGCGCGCGGACCCCGACACGGTCAAGTGGGCGCAGCAGAAGCTCGGCGTCCCGGTGATCGACCACTGGTGGCAGACCGAGACCGGCTGGGCGATCGCCGGCAATCCCGTCGGCCTCGGCGCACTGCCGATCAAGATCGGCTCGCCGACGGTCGCCATGCCCGGCTATGACGTGCAGATCCTCGACGACGAGGGTCACCCGGTGCCGGCGGGCACGCTCGGCAACATCGTCGTCAAGCTGCCGCTGCCGCCCTCCTGCCTGCCGACGCTGTGGAATGCCGACGAGCGCTTCCGCTCGGCCTATCTCGACGAGTTCCCCGGCTACTACAAGACGGCGGATGCCGGCTACATGGACGAGGACGGCTACCTCTTCATCATGTCGCGCACCGACGACATCATCAATGTCGCCGGACACCGCCTGTCCACCGGGGCGATGGAGGAGGTCATCGCGGCCCATCCGGATGTCGCCGAGTGCGCCGTCATCGGCATCGCCGACAGCCTGAAGGGCCAGTTGCCGGCGGGCTTCCTGGTCCTCAATTCCGGTGTCGACCGTCCCGTCGAGGAGATCGAGAAGGAGGTCGTGAAGCTGGTGCGCGACGAGATCGGCCCCGTGGCCGCCTTCAAGATCGCGCTCGCGGTCAAGCGCCTGCCCAAGACCCGGTCCGGCAAGATCCTGCGCGGCACCATGCAGAAGATCGCCGACGGCCAGGAATGGAAGATGCCGGCGACCATCGACGACCCGGCGATCCTCGACGAGATCGGCGAGGTGCTGAGGCGCCGCAAGGTGGGCCAGGGCTTCATCTGAGCGTCCGGGAACGGCGGGCGCGACACGACCGCTTGACGCCCGCCCGCCGCCGGGCCTAGCACTCTCCCGGACCAATCCGAGGGAGATACAAATGGCATTGAACGGCAAGATCGCGATCGTCACCGGCGGCGCGCAGGGCATCGGCTACGCGATCGTCAAGCGGCTTCTGCAGGACGGCGTGCGCGTCGCGCTGGCCGACATAGACGAGAGGAAGGGCGCGGCGGCCGAGAAGGAGCTCTCCTCGCTTGGCGATATCCGCTTCATCGCCGCCGATGTCGGCGACCGGCTTTCCGTCCACAACCTGATGGCCTCGACGCTCGACGTCTTCGGCGACATCGACATTCTCGTCAACAATGCCGGAATCGTTCACGGCGCCGATTTCCTCGACATCACGGAAGAGGATTTCGACCGCGTCATGCGGGTGAACCTGAAGGGCCAGTTCCTGTGCGGCCAGGCGGCGGCGCGGATCATGGTCGACAAGGTGAAGAACGGCGGTCCCGCCGGCGCCATCGTCAACATGGGCTCCATCAACGGCACGGTCGCCATTCCCAACCAGGTGCCCTACTGCGTGTCCAAGGGCGGCGTGAACCAGCTGACGAAGGTGATGGCCCTGTCGCTGGCGCCATATGGCATCCGCGTCAACGCAGTCGGCCCCGGGTCGATCATGACCGAGATGCTGGCCTCGGTGAACGACGACCCCGCCGCGAAGAACCGCATTCTTTCCCGCACGCCGCTGCTGCGCATCGGCGAACCGGCGGAGATGGCCTCGGTCGTCGCCTTCCTCGCCTCCGACGAGGCCGGCTACGTCACCGGGCAGACGATCTATGCCGACGGCGGCCGCCTTGCGCTCAACTACACCGTCGCCGTGCCCGAGGAGGAGTGACGGCTTTCCTTCTGCCACGCCTCCTGACAGGATGGTGTCAGGAGGGGTGTGCGAGATTTTGGCTGTCATCCGCTTCACCCGAAAGGAAACAGCCATGTCCGAACAACTGAAGAATACCGCCGTCTGGTTCGAGATCCCGGTCACCGATCTCGACGCCGCGCAGCGCTTCTACGAAGAAGCGCTCTCCATCGAGATGACCCGCAATGACGAGGGCCCCAATCCGATGGTCATGTTTTCCTCCATGGCCGACACGGGCGTTTCGGGGCATCTCTACCCCGGCACGCCCGCCGCGAGGGGCAGCGGCAACACGATCCATCTTGCCGTCGATGGCTCGCTCGATGACGCGATGGCGCGGGTGAAGGCAGCCGGTGGCGAGGTCGTCTCGCCGGTGATCGACATACCGGCCGGGCACTTCTTCTACGCCGCCGATCCGGACGGCAATTCCATCGGCCTCTTCTCCTTCGCGGCCTGATCCGATGCGGCGAGCCGACCGTCTGTTCCAGATCGTCCAGCATCTGCGCGGCGGCCGTCTCGTCACGGCGAGGATGCTCGCCGAGCGGCTGGAAGTGTCGGAGCGCACGATCTACCGTGACATTGCCGACCTCCAGTCGACGGGCGTGCCGATCGACGGAGAGGCGGGCGTCGGCTACATCATGCGGGAGGGCTTCGACCTGCCGCCGCTGATGTTCTCGCGCGACGAGATCGTGTCGCTGGTCGCCGGCGCCCGCCTGGTCAAGGCCTGGGGCGGGGCGACGCTGGCCCGCGCCGCCGAGGAGGCGCTGATCAAGATCGCGGCTGTCCTCCCCGATTCCGAGCGTGCCCGCCTGCGCTCCACCGAGATCCACGCCCCGACCTTCCTGATGAGCGACGAGGACCGCGCCAAGCTCGATGTCGTCGAGCGCGCCGCCGAATCGAGGAACCTCATCCGCTTCGACTATGTCGATGGCGAGGACAGGACGACCAGCCGCTCCATCCGCCCGCTCGGCCTCTGGTTCTGGGGCAACCGCTGGCTGTTCGTCGGCTGGTGCCTGCTTCGCGAGGACTTCCGCATGTTCCGCGTCGACCGCGTCCGCGCCATCGAGCCCCTGCCCGAGACCTTCCGCCCCGAGCCCGGCAAGACGATCCGCGATTTCTACCGCCGGATGGAGGAATGCGGGGAGATATCCCCCGACGGGCGCTAACGGCTGAAGCCGGTCAGCGAGCTGCCGTTTCTCGCTCGACCACGACGGCTAGGCGACACCAATCCGCGCGAAACAGTCCGCGATCCATCCGGCAACGCAGCGTGCCGCGGGATCCTTCCTCAGATGCGGCTGGATGAGCAGCCACGCCTCGCGATATCCCTGCAGCGGCGTGCGCCGCAACGGCAACGCCTCGGATCCGCCCGGGTCCGGCAGCACGGCGGCGGCACCGCCCGAGGCGAGCACCGCGCGGATCGCGCCGACGCTGTTCGACCGGAAGCGGGCCCGGTCCGCCAGGCCCAGCCGGGCGAGTTCGGCCATTTCCGGCGTTCCGTCCAGGCTTTCGGGATAGGCGCACACAATCGTGTCGCCGGATGGCGCTTCCGGCTCCCACAGCACCAGCGGCAGGGCGGCGAGCCTGCGGATCGCGAAGCCGCCCTTCTGCGGCCTTGCCATCCTCACGGCCATGTCCGCCTCGTATCGCGAGAAGCTGGCATTGGCATCGCTGGCGAGGATCGACAGCGACAGGCCCGGATGCGCCTTCAGCAGCGCGGCGACATGCGGCGCCAGGACGCGGTCGCAGATATTCGCCGTCGCCGACACGCGCACATGCCCGGCAACGCCCTCTCCCGCCGGCTGCACCGCGCGGATCGCGGCCGCGTGAGCGGACATCGCCTCGACATGGGCAAGGATCTCCGCACCCTGCGCGGTGGGCCGGCGCCTGCCGTCGGCGGCCCGGAACAGCGGGAAGGCCAGCGCGGCCTCGAGACGGGCGATACGCCGCGCCACCGTGGTCGCGTCGAGGCCCAGCTCCGCGGCGGCGCCGGAAAAGGTTCCCGCGCGGGCCACGGCGGCCGCGATCCGCAGGTCGTCCCAGTCCATGGCGCTCGCCGGTTGCATCCGCATATCCTGCAAAATTGCAGGCATATACTGCAAAATCCCTGCGTGATTGCAACATGCAGCCGGTGCTATCCGGGCGAAGGAAATGGAGACAAGGCCAATGAACCACCCGAAAACCCTGCTCGAGATGGCCGGTGCCG
Source organism: Oricola thermophila (assembly GCF_013358405.1). Taxonomy (NCBI): domain Bacteria; kingdom Pseudomonadati; phylum Pseudomonadota; class Alphaproteobacteria; order Hyphomicrobiales; family Ahrensiaceae; genus Oricola; species Oricola thermophila. The sequence goes on along the minus strand of NZ_CP054836.1, from coordinate 3,963,803 downwards.
ACCTCGCCCCCGCCCGGTTGGACGAGGCCTGCCTCGTGCTGATCGACTGTCAGAACGAGTATCTCGAAGGCCCGCTGGCGCTGCCGGGTGTCGCGCCGGCGATTGAGGCGTCGGAGCGCCTTCTTGCCCGCGCCCGCGCGTCGCGGACGCCGGTCTTCCACGTAGCCCACTGCGGCGGCAAGGACGGCCCGTTCGATCGCGACGCCTGGCGCGGCGCCTTCATCGACGGCATCGGGCCGCTTCCCGGCGAGACCGTTATCGAGAAGGCCCGGCCCAATTCCTTCGCCGATACGGGGCTCGGGCCTGCGCTCGCGAAGACCGGGCGGCGCAAGCTGATCGTCGCCGGTTTCATGACGCACATGTGCGTCAGCGCGACGGTGCGCGCGGCGCTCGATCTCGGCTACATGTCAACGATCGCTTCCGATGCATGCGCCACGCGCGATCTTCCGGACGGCTCCGGTGACGTCATCGACGCGGGCACGGTCCACCGCGTCGCGCTCGCCGAGCTGGCCGACCGTTTCGCCATCGTCGCGCGCACCACCGACATCATCTAGCGCCGGCTGCCCGCCGCAGCTCATCCTTGGCACCGAACGCAAAAGGCCCGCCTTTCGGCGGGCCTTCCGCTTTCCATCGGATCGTGGCGGGGCCTACTGCTCCTCGCCGCCTTCCTGTCCCTCTTCCGTTTCCTCGCTCTGCGAGCCCTTCAGCGAGGAGAGCCGCGCGAAGACCGCGTCGGCGTCGAGTTCCTCTTCCTCCTCCTTCGGCCGGACCGGGGTGGAGAGGATGTCGTCGACCGGCAGGTTCTCGGTCATGGAGGCGGGCAGCAGGCTGTCGCCCTGCTCGACCGGCTCCGGCGGACGGTTCTTCGCCGCCTTCTGCACCTCGAAGTCGAGGTCTATCTGCGAGCAGAGGCCCAGCGCCACCGGATCGACCGGCTGCAGGTTGGCCGAGTTCCAGTGCGTGCGGTTGCGGATCTGCTCGATCGTGTTCTTGGTCGTGCCGACGAGGCGCGAGATCTGCGCGTCCTTCAGCTCGGGATGGTTGCGCACCAGCCACAGGATCGCGTTCGGGCGGTCCTGGCGCTTGGAGACCGGCGTGTAGCGCGGTCCCTTCTTGCGCCGCTCCGGCACCACGTATTTCGACTGCGCGAGCTTGAGCCGGTATTCGGGATCGGATTCGCCCTTGGCGATCTCCTCGCGCGTCAGCTGGCCGGTATTGATCGGGTCGAGACCCTTGATGCCCTGTGCCGACTCGCCGTCGGCGATCGCCTTCACTTCCAGCGGATGCAGCTTGCAGAACTCTGCGATCTGGTCGAAGGACAGCGCGGTGTTGTCGACCAGCCAGACAGCGGTTGCCTTGGGCATCAGAAGCGTATTGGCCATTGGAAATACCTTTCCTGTTCGCCCGGGCCGGTACCGCGGGCGTGGTATCGAACCACTGATTTCCGGAGAATGGCCGTTCTATACAGCGTCGGGCCGGCCGGTGCAACCGGATAGGAGGCCCTGTCCTCAGCTTGCGCGGGAGACCGCGCGGGACGGCTTTTTCACGCGCCGGGCCATCTCGCCCATCAGGTATCCGGGGATATCGACCGCCTCGATCGGACGGCTGAAATGGTAGCCCTGCACGTAGCAGGCGCCCATGCTCCGGAGCACCTGCAGTTCCTCCGCCGTTTCCACCCCCTCCACGACGCAGTCAACGCCGAGGCTGGCGCACATGTCGATCATCGTGTTGACGATCTTGCGCGAGTTGGTGTTGTCGCCGAGCCGCGAGACGAAGGACCGGTCGATCTTGATCGTGTCGATGTTCAGCTGGTCGATATGGGAGAAGTTGGCATAGCCGACGCCGAAATCGTCCAGCGCGACCCGCGCGCCGAGATCGGTCAGCGTCTTCAGCGAGCGCTGCGCCTGTTCGTATTCCGACATGATCAGCGTCTCGGTCACTTCGAACACCAGCCTTTCCGGCGCGAATCCGCTGTCCATGACGATCCTGCGGATCGTCTCGACGGAGGCGGGCGTCTCGATGTCCCGCACGGACAGGTTGAAGGACAGCTTCAGCCCGGGCGGCCAGTCGCGCGCGCCCTCCAGCGCCTTGCGCAGACACAGGGGCGTCAGGCGGCCCATCGCGCCGATCCGCTCGGCCACGGCGATGAACGTGTCCGGGCGCACCCGGCCCAGTTCGCGGCTTTCCCAGCGGGCCAGCGCCTCGAAACCGACGGTCTCGCCGGTCCTGATGTCGATCTGCGGCTGGTAGACGACGCGGATTTCCTTTTCCAGGTCGCCATGGCGAAGATTGTGTTCGATCGCGTTCATCTCGCGGCGATGCGTCTGCAGTTCCGCGGTATATATCTCGACGCCGGACCCGTGTTCCTTGGCGTGAAACAGCGCGTAGTCGGCGCGCTCCATCATTTCCGAGGCCGACACGATCGCGATCTCCTCCATCGCGAAACCGGCCGACGCGGAGATCTTCAGCGGCAGGCCCATGATCGTGAATGGCTGCCCGATCGCCTCGCGGATCCGGCATCCGAGGCTTTTCAGGCCGTCCTCTTCCTTTGGGTCTTCGATGATCAGCGCGAACTCGTCCCCGCCGAGACGGGCAAGCTGTCCCGTGCCCGCGCAGGCCTCGCGCAGCCGGGCGCTTACCTCCACCAGCAGCAGGTCGCCCACGCCGTGGCCGAACCGGTCGTTGACGGTCTTGAACCCGTCGATATCGACGATGCCGACAGCGAAGCGGGGCGTCGCGCCCTTCCGTGCCTTCAGGCGCTTCTCGAGGTCCGCGAAATGCTTCCGCCGGTTCGGCAGCCCGGTCAGTATGTCCTGTTCGGCGCGTTTCTCCGCCGCCTCGCGCAGATCGTCGGCGGTAATGCTCGCGCCGATGGCCTTCAGGATCGCCTTGCGGGTCAGGCCCGAGACCGTGAAGGCGACGAATGCCGCGGCCAGCAGTATGAAACCGAAATGGATGGGATTGTCGCCGCCGGCCTTGACCGCGAAGGCCATCATGGCGCCGCCCGCCAGCACGACCGCGCCGATAACCAGCCGCGCGCTGATCGCCACCACCGACACGATCATGATCGCCAGCGCGAAGAAGATGAGCTTTGTCGGCTCGAGATGCAGCGTGTGGTGCATGACGAGGCTGACAAGGGTCATGAGCAGGAGTCCGGCGGCCCTGCGCTCGATCTCCCCGTGGTCCAGCGACTTGCGGGCGCATTCGCACGATATGGCGAAACATGCGAGGCTGATGATCGTCGAAACGGTGCCGAGCAGCACCTTGCCCGCCGGTTCCTCGATGATCAGGTAGGCAATTGCCACGATGGCGAAGTAGACGGTGGCCGGAACGACCATGGCGCGCAGCATCGGCTGGTAGGCTTCCGCAAGCCGCCTTTGTATCTCCGTGTCGCGGCGATCCACCGCCTCGACCGCGGCCGGCGCGACTGTCTTCGCAACCTTGTCTTCGCCCAGCACGATCCGACTCTCCTTCGCGCCCCCTTTGAACCGGTTCCTGCGGCCTGAATATCGGCGCGGCGAGCGCGTCCGGCGTCTTTCGGCGTCGGCAGTCCCGACCCTCCACCATGGGGAAGGAAACTTCAGATTCCGTTAAAAGGCTCCTTTTCCGGGCGGCGCATTCGTTCCCCGGGCGACAAGGCCGGCGCCGACCTGTTCCCCCGGCGCGGCATGTCACGATCTCTTCGCGGAACTGTCATGGCGCCGTCACGTGTCTCGCGAACAAGGCCGGTGTCCTTTCCGCCGGCCACGGGGCCGGCACATCACGACATTGGGAGTAATGACGCATGACCAGGAAATATCGACTGATGTCTGCGGGCACGGCGCTGGCGGCGCTGTTCGCCGCGACCGCCGCGCAGGCCGACGGCGGGCATGTCTTCAACCGGATCGCGTCCTTCCCGGTAAACACCAATCTCCCGGAAGGCGCCGACCCCGCGACCGAGACCTCCTCGGAGATCATCCATGCCACCGGGGACGGCATGAAGCTGGTCTATTCGGACAGCCCGCTCGGCGGCATCGGCATCGTTGACATTTCCGATCCCGCCAACCCGGCGCCCGGCGGCTTCATCCCGCTGGAGGGCGAGCCGACCTCAGTCATCGTCAAGGACGGCAACGCCTTCGTCGGCGTCAACACCTCGGAAAGCTACACCAACCCGTCGGGCGTCCTGAAGACCGTCGACATTGCCAGCGGCGCGGTCGTCGGCGAATGCGCCCTGTCCGGCCAGCCGGATTCCGTTGCCATCTCGAAGGACGGCGCCTTTCTCGCCATCGCCATCGAGAACGAGCGCGACGAGGATCTCGATGACGGCGTCATCCCGCAGATGCCCGCCGGCACGCTCGACATTTTGAAGGTTTCCGGCGGCGCGGTCGATTGCGACTCGAAAATCTCTGCCGATCTCACCGGCCTGGCCGGGATCGCGCCGGAGGATCCGGAGCCCGAATTCGTCGACTTCAACGACGCCGGCGAAATCGCCGTCACCCTGCAGGAGAACAACCACATCGCCATCGTCTCGGCGGCGACCGGCGCGGTGCTCTCCCACTTCTCCGCCGGCACGGTCGATCTCGAAAGCGTCGACACGGCCGAGGAAGGCGCCCTCACCTTCGACGGCACACTGTCGGGCGTCCGCCGCGAGCCGGACGCCGTCCAGTGGCTCGACAATGATCGCCTGGTGATCGCCAACGAGGGCGACTACGAGGGCGGCTCGCGCGGCTTCACCATCTTCTCGAAGTCCGGCGAGGTCCTCTACGAGAGCGGCCTTTCCTTCGAATACGAGGTCGCCATGGCCGGCCACTATCCGGAAAGCCGGTCGGGCAACAAGGGCGCCGAGCCGGAGGGCATGGAAGTCGGCACCTTTGGCGACGACACCTACATCTTCCTGCTGTCCGAGCGCGGTTCCGTGATCGGCGTCTATCGGGACACCGGCGCCGAGCCGGAATTCGTGCAGCTCCTGCCGACGGCGCTGGCGCCGGAGGGCGCGGTCGCCATTCCGGGCCGCAACCTGCTGGCCGTCGCCAACGAGGCCGATCTCGGCCCGGACGGCGGCGTGCGCAGCCACGTCACGATCTATGCCTATGGCGAGGGTCCGGCGCGGTACCCGATGATCGTCTCCGGCATGGAAAACGGCCGTCCGATCGGCTGGGGCGCGCTTTCGGGCCTCGCCGCCGACCGGGAGAAGCCGGGCATCCTCTATGCGGTCAACGACTCCTTCTACGCCATGCAGCCGACGATCTTCACCATCGACGCCAACGAGACGCCGGCGAGGATCGTGAAGGCCACCCGCGTCACCCGCGAGGGACAGGCTGCGCAGCTGCTCGACCTCGAGGGCATCGCCGCCGACGGCGAGGGCGGCTTCTGGCTTGCTTCCGAGGGCCGCACGGACAGGCTGATCCCGCACGCATTGTACCACGTCGATGCCGATGGCGAGATCGCGGACTACGTGCCCTTCCCGCCGGAGCTGCTCGCCGTCGAGAAGCGCTTCGGCTCGGAAGGCGTCACCATGATCGGCGACACGCTGTGGGTCGCCATCCAGCGCGAGTGGGCCGACGATCCGGCCGGCCAGGTCAAGCTCGTCGCCTACGACACGAAGACGAAGGAATGGGGCGCGGTTGCCTACCCGCTGGAACCGAAGGGCGAGGGCTGGGTCGGCCTGTCGGAGATCACCCTTCACGGTGATCACGTCTACATCGTCGAGCGCGACAACCGGATCGGCGAGGCGGCGAAGCTGAAGAAGCTGTTCCGCGTGTCGGTGTCCGAACTGAAGCCGGCCCCGCTCGGCGGCGATCTGCCGCTGGTCTCAAAGGAAGAGGTCCACGACTTCATCCCCGACCTGAAGGCCACGGGCGGCTATGTCGTCGACAAGGTCGAGGGCTTCGCCATCGACGCCGCCGGCAACGCCTTCGCGGTCACCGACAATGACGGCATCGACGATTCCAACGGCGAGACGCTGTTCCTGCGCCTCGGCGCCATGGACACCATGTAACCGCCTTCCTCCCAGGGCGTGTTCGCGGGCCGGGGCCATTGCGCCCCGGCCTTTTCCTTTCGCGGGCCGGAAGCCGGCCCGGTGCCGGTCACGCGGCCCGGCCCGTTGTTCCCGTCCCGCGGGCCAGCCGGAGCGCGACGATGCAGGCGAGGATCGCTGCCAGCCCCGCGGCGATCGCGAGCGGCCGCGGACTGTCCGCCCCCTCGCCGGGCAATAGCGGCAGGATGCCGAGCGTCGTGTTCGACGCGGCATGGAACAGATGCGCGATGAACAGGCTGTCGCCGCTCCTGCTCCACAGCCAGGTATGGAGGATCGACATTGCGAGTATCTGGACGAGAAACGGCGCCGGCGGAATCGCGGCGTGGAAATTCCCCGGCAGCAGCCAAAGGGGCAGGTGCCACGCCCCCCAGGCGAATCCCACGGCGAGGCCGGCCCGCACCGGTCCCGTCCGTTCCAGCAGCCGCGCCAGCAGGTAGCCGCGCCACCCCGTTTCCTCGCCGGCGACGCTGAACAGGAGAACCCAGGCGAACATGACCGGAATCATGGCCGGCCGCGCGGAAAGGGCGATGTCGGGCGAGCCGCCGAGAAGCCCGTCGATCGCCAGCGCCGCGAAGCCCACCGCGGCCGTCGAGAAAAGCGCGAACGCGTAGATGTGCGCCGGCGCGCGCAGCCGCAGGAAACCGGACAGCAGCCGCCCTGTCTCCGCGCGCCCGGCCCGGCCGCACAGGATCAGCGCCGCCACCGTCGGGCCGAATGTGCCCGCGATCCGCCAGCCGGCCGCGTCGCTGCCCGTCGCGATGGCCGCGCCCCAGGCCGACCACGAGATCGCGAATGTCAGGAGAATGAAGGAAATGACGCTTTTCATCGCTCTCGTCCCGCGGCAGCACGGTCGGACGGCACCGGCGCGGAGCGAAACGGGCCGGGAATGCCGCCCCTAGAGCGCCGCCATGTAGGTCGGTACTTCCTTGAGGTTCGGCACCACGATCATGTGTTTCACCTCGCCGCGCTTGAAGGCGGCGAGGAACTTGTCATAGTCCTTGAAGACCACGCAGCCGTTCGACTGCGACTTGTCCTTCCCGCCGCCGCGCACATACATGTAGGTGTGGGCCAGCAGCCCGTCGCGGTTGTATTTCTTCTTGCCGTCCGCCGGCAGCAGGCGAATCGCCTCGACGCCGTGGAAACGGCTTTCGCGCATCCTGAGCTTGTAGAGGTTCGGCGGCGTCGGCCCCTTGTTCTTCACATGCACGTAGCGGGGATTGTCCTTCATCTTGCCGAGGCCGGAATGCGCCTCCAGCTTCTCGCCGTTCGGCATGTAGACCGTCTTCGCGCTGATGTCGTAGACGGCCACCTTGCTGCCGCGTCCGGGCAGCAGCGACTCGTTGCGCCGTCCGAACAGCCGTCCGAAGATCCCGCCGCGCGTCTCCTCCTCGACCTCCTTCTCGGGATCGGCATAGGCGAGCGCGGTGCCGCCGGACTTGCGTGCACCGCCCTCCGTCCGGGGCCTTTCGGGCGCTGCCGCGACATTCGCCGTGACCGGTGAAGGTGCGGCGGCGATGCGCGGTCTCTGCTCCGGCACGGGAATGCCCGCTTCCGCCGCAGCTTCGCCTTCCGTCAGGTCCGGCAGGACCGGCTCCGGCAGGGCGGAGACCGAGGCCAGAGCGATCCGCCGTTCCACTTCCGCCGTCGACCCGGTCTCCGAAAGGCCGGGTATCCAGGCATGGGCGCCGACGGACGGCACGGGATCCCTCGTGCCGCGCAGCGCGGCGAGCCGCCGGGGGTCGGGTGCGGCCGGCTTCGCCGCCTCCGGACCGGCCGTTGCGCGGATGTCCCTGGGCGCGACGCGGGCAACGCGATCGCTTCGCCCGGTCGCGATGTCCCGGCGCGGTCCGTCTGCCACGGCATCGGCCAGCCGCAGCGTGTCCGCCGATGCGACCGCGACGCCGAGACCGGCCGAAAGCTGCGCGGCACCGTCCGCGACGAGCGACGCCGCGGCAATTGCCGTCGCCAGCGCCAGGGCGGCGAGTGCCGGCCATCTGCGTCTTTCCGAGAGGGCGCGCCTGCCTTGCTTTGCCGGCTGGCCTGTCTGAACTGTCAAATCACGTGTCCCCGAATGCGGTTCCCGTTCCCGGTCCTGCCGGTCGGCAATTGGCGAATGCGCGGCGCGGCGTTCCGTTTCCGCGCGATCGGGGCATGCGCCAACCCGTTTCGGCCGGGAACCCTGCCCCATCCCGGGCATGGCTCCCTTCGGTCCCGAACGGTCCCCGTCTTTCCCAGACTGTCAGCGGATGGTTAACAAAGCCTGCGCGCGCGCCGCATTGCGGCAGATCAACTCTCCCGCCGCCGCTTCGCCACGGCAGGCCCTTCGCCATCCCTGCGGCAATTCTAGCCTTTTCGGGCGGTTGAACGGAAGTGTCGCAAAGGAACATGGTAAACCCGGCCGGCCCCGGTTCAGGCACCGGACGGGCTCGCCTGCCGGGCGCGAAGCCCCTCCACTTCCGCCGCCATGTCCTCGGCCAGCGCGGCCAGCTCGTCGGGGGCGGTGCCGCGATGCACCTCGATCCTGAGCGCGGCGAGATAGGCCTGGAAGCGCCGCGCCAGCCGTGCTGCATCGGCCTCCGGCGGCAATTCGCCCCTGTCCTTCGCCTTCTCGAAAGCGGCTGCGATCTCCGCCTTCATCTCGTCCAGGTAGCGCCGCGACCGTGCGGCGATCGCCGCCTCGTCCGGCGGCATGTCGAGAAGCGTCTTGACGAGCATGCAGGCCCGTCCATCGGTACCGCCCTCCTTCACCCGAGCGAAGGAGCGCAGGTGCTCGGCCAGCGCCTCGAGCGGCGAATCCGTCCGCGCCAGTTGCTCGCGCAACCCGCCGCGACCGCGCTCGAAATAGCGGTCGAGCACGGCGAGATAGAGCGCCTCCTTGCTCTTGAAGGCGGCATAGATGCTGCCCGGCTTCATCGCCAGCGCGGCCTCCAGGTCCTTCAGCGAGGTCGCGTGGTAGCCCTTGCGCCAGAACAGGTCGAGCGCCGCCTCCAGCGCCCGGTCGCGGTCATATGGTCGTGCCCGTTTCATGCGCGCCACAATAATGGCTCTTGCCCCGCTTGTCCCGCCTTGCCGGAACATCCGGTTCACATTTGAGTGATTGCTCAAGTTTATGGTTTGAGTGATCACTCAAACGGATTATGTCTCCGGTCACCGGCCGCCCGATGGCCGCAGGAAAGGAAACCGAGATGACCGAATTCACCATCCACGACGAGAACACCGCCCCCGAGGAAAGCAAGCCGCTTCTGGCGAAGTCCAAGGCCGCCTTCGGCCGCGTCCCGGGCCTGCACGCCGTCATGGCCGAGGCGCCCGGCCTGCTGGAAGGCTACCAGCAGTTGCACCGACTGTTCCTGGAATCCAGCTTCGACAATGACGAGAAGACCGTCGTCTGGCAGACGGTCAATGTCGAGAACGAGTGCCACTACTGCGTTCCCGCCCATACCGGCATCGCCAAGGCGATGGGCGTCGACGACGCGATCACCGAGGCGCTGCGCAACGGCACGCCCCTGCCGACCCCGCGCCTGGAGGCCCTGCGCACCTTCACGCTCAAGCTGATCCGCCAGCACGGCAACCTGTCGGATGCCGACGTCCAGGCCTTTCTCGACGCCGGCTATACGAAGCGCCAGGTCCTCGAGGTGATCCTCGGCTACAGCCAGAAGGTCATGTCGAACTACACCAACCACCTGGCGAACACGCCGGTCGACGCGGTCATGCAGAAATTCGCCTGGTCCCCCGCCGACAAGGCCGCCTGACGTCGACGTTCCTCCTTCTCCCGCCAAGGGAAAGAGAACAAAGGTCACACACCTAGGACGAAGGTCGCATTATTCGGCCTTCGTCAATCATGCGTTGGACTGAGCCTCATCTTCGCTCTCGTCATATAGCGCCTCGGTGGTTACGTCCTCCGCCTGTTCCCGGTCTTCCTTGATGCGGGGTGCACTCATGCGCCACGCTGAGAGGTTCTGCCCTACTTCCCGATAGAACTCCGGTACGACCTCTTCCAGGTCGGAGATGAAATTGACCTGCTGAGTGAACCGTGCGCCGAGCCTGCGGGCGATGAAAATGTGAAAGCTCGTTACCTGGAGCGTTTCCTTGCCTTTCTCGACAATCGAGTTGTCAGCAGAGAGGTCTTCAAAGGAAAACTGCGTCGCTTCGCTTCGTCCGGGCCAATGGAGCCTGATTTGGAGATCCGCCGGGGGAGTGCCCTTGATCTGTCTCAGCAACCAGTTCACGCGGGCTTTCGAGGACTTGCGGTCTTCCGGAGCGCGCAGCGTCATGCCGACATCAATGGTGCGTCTCGTTATGTCTGCCACGATTTCCAGCGGAGCCGCCGCGTTCGGAATGTCGAGGGTTGTTGTCAGCCGGTGATGGTCCCGCAATTCTGTGAGACCGTCCTTTATTCTGGCGGTCGGATCGCTGCGATGTCTGCGGGGCAACCGTTCCGACACCGGCGTTTCGGTCTGGCGACTCAGGATAAGCGACAAGTCTTTCGTTTCCTGATGCCATGCGCCAAGCACCGCCAGTGCATCTTCCGATTTTGCCGGGATTCGTCCGCCGGCAGAAACGAGCTTATTCAACTCGCTCCATTCGGGCGGCATCCGGTCGAAACCTTTCACGCCCGCGCTCTCGTGAGTCAGGAACCGGCGCAATTCTTCAAGCAGGCGTGCCTGATCCGCATCCGCGACGCCATCCGTGTTGATTAGAAGATCGGCCAAGGTCAGGATCGACATCCACGACCAGTGAAACACTGGAATTCTTGATCTGCTTTTCCTGACCTCTTCCAGCGGATGGTGTTCCGGGCGGGTCGCGAACTGGTTCGAGATTGTGATGACGCAATCGACCTTGTGATCCCGCGCGATCTGCCTGTACTTCTCTATCTGGCCTGCATCCAGTTGTGATGTCCCGACTTTCGCTTCCACGAGCGCGCGCCAGATCTTGCTGCCGGTCGACAGGACAATGAGTCCGTCAGGCCGGTCTTTCATGTCCGGGTCCTGACCGGCGAAGACGACTTCCGTGTAGCACTCTATGGTGGTGCGCTTGCCCACCCTTACACCGACAGTCGCCAGCAGGTCTCTTCGAAATTCTTCTATCCTGCCCATGCAGGCTAGCAATATCGAAGTCGTGCGCCCCTCTTTCGACGTGGTAGATAACACTGGAAAAAGACGGGCGGGTTCGCCCTGCTTCAAGTATTCCGGCCTCATCGACTTCCCCCGATTCTTGACGAGGCAAGCTTACCCGATTTTCACCGGTCGGAAAGATTGGAGAAGTTTCTATGGTCGAGTGATGCTTCCCAGGGAATATTCGTCCTGCACGCGCGGTAGATTTATCCACCGCGCTCCCGCCTCCCTTATCCTTCTCCCGGTGCCGCATGGTGCGGCTTGGGAGACGGACGATGCAGTTCGACTGGGCACTGGCGATAGAGAGGAACCGCAGGGACCTGCTGCGCATATTGCGGGAGTTGTTCGTGCTCGCCGGGCTGGATTTCGAGACGGCTGCCGAACCCGCGTCCGGTCCCCTTGCAACCCCCGAGGCCGACGCCGGCTCGTTCGCCCTTCCGTCGGTCCTCCCGGCCACCCTGCCGCGCTACGCCGTTCTCCACGTCCGCCGCATCCTGCGCTCCGCCGAGGCCGCCGTGCGTCGCCTGATCGTCATTGCCGCGCGCAACATCGAGGTGCAGGTCCGCCATGCCCCGGCATTGAAGCCGAAGAAGGGGCGCGATGCCGGAGAAGCGCGCCCTATCTCCCCCCCTGCGGGGGAGAAAGTGATTTCCGGGGCTTGCGCGGCAAAGCAAGCAAGTCCCTGGAAATCACAAGAGGGGGGCTCGCGATGTCCGCATCCTGCGCGGCAGCCGGAGACTTGCACGCCACTCTCCCCCCTTGAGGGGGGTGAGGAGCCGGTCGCCGCGTCAGCGGCAGGCCGGCGGTCCGGCAATTCGGCAGGTTCCGAACGGGCGGGAGCCGCCGCCCCCGTCACCGTCACCATCCGCCCCGAGCCGCCCGCGCCGCCGGAAAAACCAGCCGCGTCCGCCCCGCAGCTCGTCCGCGTGCCGGTGAACCTGGGGCTGGCGAATATCCGCTACCTTCCCGATCCCGAGCCGGAACCGAAACAAGAGGAAGAGCCCGACGGTCCGGTGCCGCTCGGCCCCATCCCGGCCTTTCCGCTCATTGATCCGCGCAAGCGCTTCGATTTCACCCGGCCGCGCCGCCGCTACGCGCGCACGCGCCCGCGCATCCGCCTGCTGGGCGACAACCCGTTTCCGGTCTACATGCGCCACCCGCCATTGCCGGAACCCGGCCTGCGCCTGCCGGGCGATGCCGTTCCTGCCGCGACCCTGCTGCGCCGCCTTGTCTCGGCGCGCATGGCGCTGGACAACATCGACCGCGAGGCGCGCCGCCTTGCCCGTCACGAGGCGCGCGTCCGCCATCGCCCGCCGGACAGCCGGAAGGTTATCTACACGGCGATGCGCCCCGGCCCGCCGCCGGGGCACCGGAAGCGGAACCGCCACGCCATCGACGAGGTTCTGAAGGAATGCCACCGCGTCGCGGTCTGGGCGGAACGGGAAGGGCCGCCGTGAGGAAAAACGGGGGAAGCGGCGTGCAACCCGCCTTCCGGCCGGAGGCGCGGGGTCGGTTGCGCGCGCCCCCAAGAGATTGCGGGTTTATTCCTGCGACAATCCCGCTAAAAGGTCAGGGAGGGGGAATGCAGACGTCTGGGATAAGGCCATGTTGCGCATGCCCCGCGACAACGCTCTCGCCGAGCGTTCCGCAGTCGATATCGAAACCGCGCTTCGCGATTTCGGCCACTGGATCGACAAGGCTCTCGAATTCGTTGGAAACCGTTACGGGATCGGGGTCGTGGACCGTTCCTGCCTCGAGTTGCTGGCGGCGCGTCCGCAGGGCAGCGCCCCCGGCGAGATCGCGGAGAACCTTCGCCTGTCGGTCGGCGAGGCGCGCGCCCTGGTTTCCCGGCTCGTGCGCCGCGGCTATGCCCGCCGCGAGCGCGATCCCGCCGATCCGGACCGGATCACGGTCCACGCGGAATTCGGCAATCCGGACGTCATGGCCATCGTCCGCGCCCGTCGCGTCCTGATGGACGATCTGAAGCGGAACTTCGATCCCGCCGAGATCGAAGTCATCGCCCGCCACGCCGCCCATGTTGCGTCGATCCACCCGGCGCGGCTGATCGAGGAGATCGAGCGCGAGATCGCGGCCGGCATGGACCGCTGAGCGGTCCCGCCGCCTAGCCGACGTCGAGCACGATCTTTCCGATATGGCTGCCCGCCTCCATGCGCTCGTGCGCCCGCCAGGCCTCGCGTAGCGGAAAGATCATGTCCATCACCGGCGCGATCCTGCGCTCGGCAAAGAGCGGCCAGGCCTTTTCGCGCAGCTCGGCCGCCAGTCCCGCCTTGAATTCCGTGTCGCGCGCGCGCAGCGTCGAGCCCGTGTGGACCAGCCGCTTGGTCATCAGCAGCGAGAAATCGGCTTCCGCCTTGCGCCCGCCGAGAAAGGCGATCTGCACGATCCGCCCGTCCATTGCCGCCGCCCTGTAGTTGCGGGTGATGTAGTCCCCGCCGACCATGTCGAGGATCACGTCGGCGCCCCTGCCGTCGGTCGCCTCCTTCACCGCCTCGACGAAGTCCTCCTCGCGGTAGTTGATTGCCCGGTCGGCGCCGAGCTTCGTGCAGGCGGCGCATTTCTCCGCGCTGCCCGCCGTGGTCAGCACCGTCGAGCCGAACGCCTTGGCCAGCTGGATCGCGGTCGTGCCGATGCCCGACGTGCCGCCGTGGACGAGCAGCGTCTCGCCCGGCTTCAGCCCGCCGCGCTGGAACACGTTGTGCCAGACCGTGAAATGGGTTTCGGGGATCGCCGCCGCCTCCGCGAAGGTGAAGCCGGAGGGAACCGGCAGCGCGTTCGTCTCGTGCACGGTGGCGAACTCGGCATAGCCGCCCCCGGCCACCAGCGCGCAGACGGCATCGCCCCTGGCGAATCGCGATGCGCCCGGACCGGTCGCTTCCACCGTTCCGGATATCTCCAGCCCCGGAATGTCGGAGGCACCCTTCGGCGGAGGGTATGCCCCCATGCGCTGCAGCACGTCGGGCCGGTTCACCCCGGCGCATTTGACGCGCACGAGGATCTCGCCCTCGCCCGGCTCCGGCACCGGCCGCTCCGTCAATCGCAGCGCGCGCGGTCCGCCGGGTTCGGAAATCTCGATTGCCTTCATCATGCTCATGGGTGGTTCCGCCGATCCTTCGTCTTTTCTTGTCGCGCGCCGGAATGTAGGCTCGCTCCGGCGGAGCGGCAACTGCGCGGGAGAACACGATGAATGAAGATCTGCCGAAAAGGAGGAAGGCCTTCGAGATCGGTCAGGACCTTGACCTTCTGTCGGAGGACGAGCTGCGCGAGACGGTCGCGATGCTCAGGGAAGAGATCGCCCGGATCGAGCGGGCCATCGACTCGAAGTCGGCCAGCCGCAACGCGGCCGAGGCGTTCTTCCGGCGCTGACGCCGTCCCGAAAGGGAGCATATGGCAGGATTTCGCAATTCCGTTAACCCGTTGTTAAGCTTTACAGGTGTTTACTGTGGACGTTCGGATTTTCCGGACTCATTCGAAGTGACACCGTTGCTTTGTTTGACGCCTCCCTGTTTAAACTCCTGAGAGCTGCTCCTTGCGGCTCTTTTTTTTGTCCGGCGTTCCCCGCACCGGCGGCAGGCGGGCCGGTGCCCCGTTTCGGAACAGAGCCCCTGCGACGTTAACCTTGCATTAAGCATGTCCTTGCGCTGAACTGTGCACACCGGCAATATGCGAGTGTGCCGGGGAGCCACAGCGCATACACCCGAAGCAAGAAAATTAGCGGCGAATAGTACGGGGTCAGGGTAGCGGGTATGTCAGAGTTGATCTCCAGATCAAACAACACCATCAATTTCATCGAGCGCAAGGCATCGTCCTCCGCCTTCAGGAAGCTCTATGCCGAGGGCATGGGCCTGGTCGAGGAGACCGCCGCCTATCTCGATGGCGAAGGCCGCGCGGAGGCCAAGAAGCTGGGCCGCGTCGCCGCCACGCTCTATGCCGCCGAGTCCATGCGCCTGACGACGCGCCTCATGCAGATCGCATCCTGGCTGCTGCTGCAGCGCGCGCTCAACTCCGGCGAGATGAACCGCGAGCAGATGATGGTGGAGAAGAAGAAGATCCGCCTCGACACCTCCTCCGCCAAGCTGACCGCCGCCGGCTGGAACGAGCTGCCCGAGGCTTTCCGCCTGCTCGTGAACCGCTCGCTCCGCCTGCAGGCCTATGTCTGCCGGCTCGACCAGGACCTTTTCGGCGAGCCGCAGGAGACGGATCGCGCGCCGGTCCGCAACGACAATCCCGTCGGTTCCCAGATCGAGCTGCTGCGCACGGCCTTCGCCGCGCGCTGACCGCCGCGCCGCTCGCCGGCGACCGCACGATCGGCAACAAAAAAAAGCCCGGACGTTTCGTCCGGGCTTTTTTGATTCCGTCGGGTCGGCGATCAGACGCCGAGGCCCTCGTAGCGCTTCTTGAACTTGGAGACGCGGCCGCCGCGATCGACCAGGTTCTGCTGGCCGCCCGTCCATGCCGGGTGCGACTTGGAATCGATGTCCAGATTGAGCGTCTCGCCCTCGGAACCCCAGGTCGAACGCGTCATGTATTCCGTGCCGTCGGTCATCACCACCTTGATCATGTGGTATTCGGGATGGATGTCAGCCTTCATCTTGTCTGTCCTGCCTTGCGGATGGCCCGGCACCTGCACCGTCGGCCCGCCTGTCTGAAATCATGAAAGCCGTGCGCCATTTGGCCACGGCTTCCCAAAAAGATGCGGAGCCTATACATCACCCACGACCGAAGCTCAAGACCGGGGCTCGACACAATCGGACCGGCCCCGGTCCGGCCAGATGAGGGAAAGAATCCGGATGACTGACACGCCGCAAGGCGAAACCGGCGACCGCAAGCGCCAGGCCCTGCGCCCGCTGGCGCGCCTGGTGCCCTATGTTGTTCGCTACAAGGGCCTGGTGATCGGCGCCGCGATCTCGCTCGTCCTCGCCGCCGCCACGACGCTTTCCCTGCCCACAGCCGTGCGGCGGATGATCGACCACGGCTTCTCCGATGCCGACGGACAGCTGATCGACAACTACTTCGCCATGCTCGTCGTTCTGGCCGCCCTTCTCGCCGTCGCCAGCGGCGCGCGCTACTACTTCGTCATCACGCTCGGCGAGCGCGTCGTATCCGATCTGCGCCGCGATGTCTTTTCCCATGTCATGACCCTGTCGGCGTCCTTCTTCGACCGCGCCATGTCCGGCGAGATCGTGTCGCGCCTGACCGCCGACACGACGCAGATCAAGTCGGTCGTCGGCGCCACCGCCTCGGTCGCGCTGCGCAATCTCATACTGTGCATCGGCGCGCTGACCATGATGGTGATCACGAGTCCGTCCCTGTCCGGCGTCGTCATCGCCGCGATCCCCGTCATCGTGCTTCCGATCGTCGCCTTCGGCCGCCGCGTGCGCGCCCGTTCCCGCAGGGCCCAGGACACGCTGGCCGACGCCACCGCCTACGCATCCGAGGCGATCGGCTCGGTCCGCGCATTCCAGGCATTCACCAACGAGGCGCTGGCGACATCGCGTTTCTCGCGCGCGGTCGAGACCGCCTTCGATGCCGCCCGCACCTCCGCGAAAACGCGCGCGTTGCTGACCGCCTTCGCCATCTTCCTCGTGTTCTCGAGCGTTGTCGCCGTGCTTTGGATCGGTGCCCAGAACGTTCTCTCCGGCACGATGTCCGCCGGCACGCTCGGCCAGTTCCTTCTCTATGCGGTCTTTGCCGCCGGCGCGCTCGGCGCCCTGTCGGAGGTCTGGGGAGAACTGCAGCAGGCCGCCGGCGCGGCGGAACGTCTGTCGGAACTGCTCGACGAGGATCCGCTCATCGTCTCGCCGGCCAAACCGGTATCCCTGCCGCGGCCGGCCGCCGGCGCGGTCGCCTTCGAGGAGGTTTCCTTCGCCTATCCGACGCGCCCCGGCGAGAGCGCGGTGAGCGGCCTGGAATTCTCCATCCGGCCGGGCGAGACCGTCGCGGTCGTCGGGCCGTCCGGCGCCGGCAAGAGCACGGTCTTCGCGCTGCTGCTGCGCCAGTACGACCCGACCGCCGGCACCGTCCGCCTCGACGGGGTCGACCTGCGCGAGGCCGCGCTCGACGAGGCCCGTTCCCGCTTCGCCATCGTGCCGCAGGACGTGGCGATCTTTTCCGGCACCGCGGCCGACAACATTGCCTTCGCCCGTCCCGGCGCCACCCGCGAGGCGGTCGTCGAGGCGGCGAAGGCCGCCCAGGCGCACGAGTTCATCGAGGCATTGCCGCAGGGCTACGACACGGAAGTCGGCGAACGCGGCCTGACGCTTTCCGGCGGTCAGCGCCAGCGCATCGCCATAGCCCGCGCCATACTGCGCGACGCGCCGGTCCTGCTGCTGGACGAGGCGACGTCGGCGCTCGATGCCGAGAGCGAGAAGCTGGTCCAGAAGGCCCTGGAAAAGCTGATGCAGGGCCGCACCACCATTGTCATAGCCCACCGCCTCGCCACCATCCTCAAGGCCGACCGCATACTCGTCATGCAGAACGGACGCATCGTGGAGGAAGGCACCCACGCCTCCCTTTCGAAGAAAAAGGACGGCATCTATTCGCGGCTGGCGAAACTCCAGTTCGACGACGGCGCCAGGGCCCTGGCCGGCGCCGCCGAATAATAGAACTGCCTAGCGCTCGGTCAGCTTGAGTTCGATGCGCCTGTTGCGGGCGCGCGCCTCGTCGGTATCGGCGGGATCAAGCGGCTGGTACTCGCCGAAGCCGGCGGCCACCAGCCGCTGCGGCGGAACGCCCTCCTCGATCAGGAATTTGACCACCGAGGTCGCGCGGGCGCTCGACAGCTCCCAGTTGTCGGCGAAACGCCCGCCCGATATCGGCACGTTGTCCGTATGGCCGTCGACCCGCAGCACCCAGTTGATCTCCTCCGGAATTTCCTTCTGAAGGTCGATGATCGCCGCCGCCAGCTTGGCCATCTCGACCTTGCCGGCATCGTTGAGATCGGCGGAGCCGGACGGAAACAGCACTTCCGACTGGAAGACGAAGCGGTCGCCGACAATGCGTATGTTCTCGCGGTCCGACAGGATCTCGCGCAACCGGCCGAAGAAGTCGGAGCGATAGCGGTTCAGTTCCTGCACCCGCTGCGCAAGCGCCACGTTGAGGCGCCGACCGAGATCGGCGATCTTGGCGTTGGATTCGCGGTCGCGCTCCTCCGAGGCATCCAGAGCGTCCTCGAGCGCCGCGATCTGTTGGCGCAGGGCCGATATCTGCCGGTTGAGCAGCTCGACCTGGTTGAGCGCGCGCTGGCTGATCTGCCGCTCGGCATCGAGCGACTCGGACAGTTCGCCTATGCGCGCCTCGGCTGCCGCGCTCGCGCCGCTGCCCGCGGCCAGCAGGCTTTCCAGACGCGACCTTTCCGCCTCGGCCGACTCCAGCGAAGCCTGCAGCGCCAGCAACTGGTCTTCCGCATCCTGCCGGTTCGATTGTTCGAGCGCCAGCAACTGCGTCAGTTCGTTGATCTGGGAGTTGAGCCGGTTGAGAACGGCATCCTTGCCGGAGATTTCCTGGCTCAGCAGAAACTGCGCCAGCACGAACACGGACAAGAGAAACATGATCGCCAGCAGCAGGGTCGACAATGCGTCGACGAATCCCGGCCAGTAATCGACGCGCCGGTCGTGGCGGCGGTTGCGGGCTAGCGCCACCGCTACTTCTCCCTTTCCGTCTTCTCTATCGCGGCCGCGAGCCGGTCGAGCGTCTCGCGGATCTCCTTCTGCTCGGCGGCCTGCGATTCGACCCAGTCGCGCATCATCTGCTGTTCGGAGCGCATGTTGCGAACCAGCCCCTGGATGCCCTCGGCGAGACTGGCCATCGCGGCCGTCGCCCGCTGGCTGCCACCGCTGGTCCCCTGCATCGTCATCAGCGCCTCCGCGACGGACTTCATGTCCTGGCCGCCATCGCCCCCGGCAGCCGGATGCTCCAGGCCGGAATTGGGATCGGTCACGGAAGAAAGCCAGTTTTCCAGTTCGGTGTAGAAGCGGTTCTGTGCCCGCCCCGCCTGGAGGTCGAGGAAGCCGAGCACCAGCGACCCGGACAGGCCGAACAGCGACGACGAGAACGCCGTGCCCATGCCCTCGAGGGGCGCGCTCAGCCCCGCCTTCAGCGCATCGAGGATATCGTTCGTGTCGCCTGTTCCGGGATCGAGCGACTGGATGGTCGAGCCGATCGAGCCGATCGTCTGCAACAGTCCCCAGAAAGTACCCAGAAGGCCCAGAAAGACCAGCAGCCCGATCAGGTAGCGCGACGTGTCGCGCGATTCGTCCAGACGGGTGGCGATCGAGTCCAGGATCGAACGGGTTGCCATCGTCGTCAGCGTTTCCGCCTGGCGGCGCGACAGTAGCGCGCGCATCGGCGCCAGCAGCACCGGATCGCGCCGCGTCACCGTGTTGCCGGAGCGGAAGCTGTTGACCCAGCGCACCTCGCGAAACAGTCCGATCACCTGTTGGAAGACGAGCACGATGCCGACGGCGAGAACGCCGAGAATGAGACCGTTCAGTCCGGGATTCGTCACGAATGCGGCGGAAACCTGCCGGTACAGGATGGCTGCCACGAAACCGACGATCACCAGGAAGATGATCATCGACAGCAGAAACACTTGCGGGTTTGACAGGCGATACGGATCGAACCTGCCGTGCGTCTGGACAGGCGCGCTTGTCTGCTCGGTCTCGCCCATTGTCATTCCGCCATTCCCTCGGTCGCCAGCATCCCCATGGATGGCGCGACCTTAGCGAAAATAGTGGCAGAAATAAAAGTGCGAACTTCCGTTACGATGCGGAAGCCATTCAGCTTTTCACAAGCGGTTTGTTGACCGTGGCCATCAGTGCCCGGTGGATGGCCTCGTTGCCGGCAATGATATCGCCGCGACCGAACATGTCGCTTCCGCCGGAAAGATCGGTCACGAAGCCGCCCGCCTCGCGAACGAGCAGAATGCCCGCCGCCATGTCCCAGGGCGAGATCCATTCCTCCCAGTAGCCGTCCAGCCGTCCGGCGGCGACATAGGCGAGATCCAGCGCGGCCGCGCCACCCCGGCGGATGCCGACGGTCTCGGTCATCACGTTGCGCAGCTGGACGAGGAAACGGCCATGATCGCCGCGCCCCAGGTGCGGCACGCCGCACCCGACGATGCAGTCGGACAGCACCTTGCGGCCGGCCACCCGCAGGCGGCGGTCGTTGAGAAATGCGCCGGCTCCCTTTTCCGCGGTGTAGAGCTCGTCCGTCGCGGGGTTGAAGATCACCGCCGCCACCAGCTGGCCCTGGCGCTCCAGCGCGACCGAGATCGCGAAATGGGGCACGCCGTGAAGGAAGTTGGTCGTTCCGTCGAGCGGATCGATGATCCACCTGTGCTGGGCATCGTCACCCGCGATCTCGCCGCCCTCTTCCAGCAGGAAGCCATAGCCCGGGCGCGCCCTTTCGAGCTCGGCGCGCAGGACCTGCTCGGCGCGCAGGTCCGCCTGGCTGACGAAGTCGCCCGGTCCCTTGACCGAGACCTGCAGGTTCTGAACCTCGCCAAAGTCGCGCGCCAATCCGCGACCGGCCTTCATCACGGCCTGCACCATCACGTTCATCAATGCGCTGCGCGCCATGGCTGTCTGTCCCGAGCTTGCTGCGGTTGCCTTGTTGCGCGGACGTCAGTCCGCGCGGCGGATATAGGCGATTTCGTTGGTGTCGACGAGAACCTTCTCGCCGGATTCGATGAAGGGCGGCACCATGATGCGCACCCCGTTCTCGAGCACGGCCGGCTTGTAGGAGGAAGCCGCGGTCTGGCCCTTCACGACGGGATCGGCCTCGGCGATCTGGAGCACGACCTGGTCGGGCAGCGTGACGCCGATCGGCTTTTCCTCGTGCATCTCGACCGTGACCATCATGCCATCCTGCAGGAAGGCGGCACGGTCGCCGACGAAGTCCTTCTGCAGTTCAAGCTGCTCGTAGGTCTCCGTGTCCATGAACACCAGGGCGTCGTCCTGTTCGTACAGGTACTGGAAGTCCTTCTGCTCGAGGCGGACCCGCTCCACCGTCTCGGAGGAACGGAAACGCTCGTTCAGCTTGGTTCCGTCGATCAGGTTCTTCAGCTCGACCTGGTTGAATGCGCCGCCCTTGCCCGGCTTGACCGCATTGCATTTCACCGCGACCCAGAGACCGCCATTGTGCTCGATCACGTTGCCCGGCTTGATTTCGTTACCGTTTATTTTCATGAGGTATCACCGATCTTGTGCCCGCGAGGGCCTGCAATTTCGCGGTTCAAGACCATACTTGCGCCGATCTTTCAAGCGCTTCGCTGAATGTGGCCCGTGTTTTCGCGGCAAAGTCAGCGCAGTTGGTTCGCCCTGTCGATGGCCGCGCGCTGCTCCTCCTCGGTCAGCCCCTCCCAGAAATCGTCGAGTGCGCGGTCGCGCAGCCCGGCCCGACGGGCCACCACGTACCATGCGGCGGCCTCGGCCTCGTCGGGCTCCGTCCCGAGCGCGCCCCAGTAGAGTTTGGCAACGGCCGCCTGCGCGGCGATATTGCCCGCGCGTGCCGCCCGCAGCGTCCAGGAAAAAGCCCTGTCGAGGTCCCGCTCGCCGCCGATCCCGTGCAGGTACCACTGGCCGAGTTCGAATTGCGCCGTGTCGAAATTCTGCCGGGCGGCCTTGATCAGCCATTCGCGCGCCTGTGCCGAGTCCGCTGCAATGCCGCCGGTCCCGTTGTGGAGAAACTGGCTGACCGCATACTGCGCATCCGGGATGCCCTTTTTCGCGGCACGCATAAAATACTCGTAGGCAAGCTTCATGCTGTCGCCGGAAGGCCGCTCATTGATCAGCAACTGCGCGTAGTTGAACTCGGCATGGGCATTGCCCGCGTCGGCGGCCGCTTTCATCATTGCAGTGGCCCTTGCCTTCTGTTCCTCGTCCGGTTCGCCTTTCAGCAGGATGAGGGCATACTGCATCTGCGCCTCCGGCACGCCCTGGTCGGCCGCCTTCATGTACCACTTGGCTGCCTCTTCGGGATCACGCGGAACGCCGAGACCGCGCGCGTAGATTTCGGCCAGCAGCGTCTGCGCGGCCGGGTCGCCGGCCTCGGCGCGTGGCAAAGCGAGATTGCGCGCGGTGAGATAGAGGCCACGCTGGAATGCCCCGAAGGCCTCGTCCGCAGGCGGCTCGCCGAAGCGCGAGGGCGCCACGCTGTGCGCGTTCGGGGGCTCTTCGCTGTTTTCCGTGGCCTGCGCGACACCGGCCGGCCAGGCGACCAGCAACAGCCCGGCCAGCATGGCGCGTCCGGCCGTCACCCAGGTCTGCTTGCCGTCGCCTCTCATGCGTCCGCGGCCAGCTTGTGGTTTTCCAGCATCCCGTTGGCCTCGGCGATCGCCGCGGCCGGGTCGATGCCTTCGCCGAACACCGCACGCGACAGCGCGACGAATTCGGCCCCCGTCGAAGCCGCCCGTTCCAAGGTATCAAGCGAGGCGCCGCCCATCACGATGCACGGGATTTCCACCATGGCGGCCCACCATTCCGCCATCGCCAGGTTGCGGCGATGCGGCTCGGGCCGTGTATCCTGGCCGAACCGGCCGAAGAACAGGTAGTCCGGGCGCTGCTCGCCGAGTTCCAGCGCGCGATGCCGGGTCTCCGCGCGCCCTGCCCCGACGATGTAGCGGCCGTCGGCCTTTTCGACCGCGTTGCCGACATCCTCCGGACCGCCGTCTACATGCAGCCCGTCGGCTCCGGTGCGGCCGAAGGCGCGGGTGTCGTCCACCACGATGGCCGCCACGCCGAATCCCTGCGCGATCGGCACGCAGCTTTCCAGGTGCCGCTGATAGCTGGCCTCGTCCATTCCGTAGGCAGGGAATATCGCCGAGGCGACATCACCGGCGGCAAGCGCCGCCTCGAGTGCCTTTTCGAAATCCGGCCCCGTTGCCCCCTCGGGCGCGATCAGGACAAGCCTGCAGCGTTCTGTGATCGAGTTCGTCATGGCGGACTTCTATGTCTCCCGCGCATCGCCTTCAACCGGAAAAGCGACCGTTTTGCGGCACTTGTCGACGCCCGTGCGCCGAATCCATTGACTTCGCCGCTTCCGCGTTGAAAGTGGCGCGGAAAGCGAAGCCGCAATGCCATTTGTTACCGATCCCCTTTTCTACGTGGCCGCGATTCCCGCGGTCATCTTCGTCGGCCTGTCGAAAGGCGGGCTGGGCGGCGCCATGGCACTGATCGGCGTGCCGCTGATGGCGCTGGTAATCTCTCCGGTCAGGGCCGCCGCGATCATGCTGCCGATCCTGATCGTCATGGACATCGTCGGCCTGTGGACCTGGCGGGGCAGCTACGACCCGAAGACACTGAAGATCATGCTACCCGCCGGCATTCTCGGCATCGCGATCGGATGGTTCACGGCATCCTGGGTCACCGTCCCGCAGGTGCGTTTCGTTGTCGGCCTCGTCGCGCTCCTTTTCGTGGCCGACTACATCCGGCTTCGCCTGCGCTCCCTGCCGCCGGAGCCGAAACCCCACAATATTGCCAAGGGCGGCTTCTGGGGCGTTCTGGCCGGCTTCACCAGTTTCGTATCCCATGCGGGGGGCCCGCCCTACCAGGTCTACACCTTGCCACTCCGGCAGGATCCGAAGCTGTATACCGGCACCTCGGTCGTCTTCTTCGCCGTCATGAACGCGGTCAAGCTTCTGCCCTACATGGCCCTCGGCCAGTTCGACGTCGAAAATCTGGCCACGTCCCTGGTGCTCATGCCCGTCGCGCCGGTCGCCACCATCGCCGGCGCATGGATCGTCAGGCGCATGAACAAGCAGATCTTCTATCCGTTCATGTATGCAATGGTCTTCGTCGTCGGGCTGAAACTCGTCTACGACGGATTGCCGGGAATTGCATCTTGACGTGACGTAAGAGTGATCTTACCCGTAAGAAATGAGCACCTCGGACTCATTTTTTGCCATCGCGGATCCGCATCGTCGCTACATCCTCGAGGAATTGCGACGGTCGCCTCGCACGGTGGGCGAGTTGGCGGAAAGTCTGCCCATCTCGCGTCCGGCGGTTTCGCAGCACATGAAGATACTTCTCGATGCGGGCATGGTTTCTGCCCGATCCGAGGGCACGCGGCGCATCTACATGCTCGAAGAAGCGGCTTTCTCGCCACTTCATTTGTGGCTGGACCAGTTCTGGACCGGCGCCTGATGCGCCGGCCGGCTTGAAATGCCGTTCCCGCCTAGTGCCGGGTTTCGGCCTTTATGCGTTCGATCTCTTCCTTCACCCGCAGTTTCTCCCGCTTCAATTGCGTCAGTTCCGCCTGATCGGGCGCGGGCCGGGAAAGGATATCGGAAATTTCCGATTCCAGGACACCGTGTTTGCGCAAGAGGGACTCGAGGTGAGCTTCGATCGACATGGGCATGTCTCCTTGCATGTTGGCCGGCCAATCGTGCCGGACTTGAAATCGTGACATGAAAACCGCTTTGTGTCGAACGGGCCCCTGTGGAAATGCGTGAAGATTTGTTGCAAAGAAGGCTGCAATCGAAACCCTTGCATGGCCTCCCCGACCAGCAGGTAACCAGAAGGACAGGGCATGTCTGAACAGGATCAGGCGGAGTTGCGTTTGGCGGCCGCGCGCCTGAGGCAGGAGCACGAGGATTACGATGCCGCGATCCGTGCCATGGCGCAGGTTGGCTGCAACATGATGCAGATACAGCGCATGAAGAAGAAGAAGCTGGCCATCAAGGACAGGTTGCAGCAGATCGAAGACCAGATCATCCCCGACATCATCGCCTGAACGCCACCGGAACCGGAACAAGCCAATGCCCGCAGACGTCGCCATCATCATGGGAAGCCAGTCGGACTGGCCGACCATGCGTCACGCCGCCGATATCCTCGACGAGCTGGACGTCGGCTACAGGGCGCTGATCGTCTCGGCGCACCGCACGCCCGATCGCATGTACGAATTCGCCAGGTCGGCGAAAGCGGATGGCTACAAGGTCGTCATCGCCGGCGCAGGCGGCGCGGCGCATCTGCCGGGCATGGTCGCCGCGCTGACGCCGCTTCCGGTTCTCGGCGTGCCCGTCCGCTCGAAGGCGCTTTCGGGCAAGGATTCGCTTCTCTCCATAGTCCAGATGCCGGCCGGCATTCCCGTCGGCACGCTTGCCATCGGCGAGGCCGGCGCGGCCAATGCCGCGCTGATGGCGACGGCCATCCTCGCGCTGTCCGACGACGCGCTGGCCGCCCGCCTCGACTCCTGGCGCGCGGCCCGCACCGCCTCTGTCGCCGAGCAGCCGTCGGACGAAGACTGACCATGCTGCAACGGGGAGCAACCATCGGCATCATCGGCGGAGGCCAGCTCGGCCGCATGCTCGCGATTGCCGCGTCGCGGCTCGGCTTCCGGACGGTGGTTCTGGAGCCGCAGGCCGATTGCCCGGCCGCGCAGCTTTGCAATGCGCAGATCGTCGCCGCCTATGACGACAAGGCCGCGCTTGCCGACCTGTCCGGGCGCTGCGACGTCGTCACATACGAGTTCGAGAACATCGACCTCGAGGCGGCGCGCTGGCTGGAGAGCACTGTCGCCCTCCGTCCCTCGTCCCGGGCGCTTGAAGTGGCCCAGGACAGGCTTGTCGAGAAGACGTTCCTCAACGACCACGGCATTCCGACCGTCGCCTTCCGCGACATTGGCGGCGCGGACGATCTCGCGGAAGCGCTTCGCGGCTTCGGCGGCCGCGGCATCCTGAAGACGCGCCGCCTCGGCTACGACGGAAAGGGCCAGGTCCGTTTCCGGGGCGATGCGACCGATCCCTCGCCCGCGGAGGCACTGCAGGAAATCTGCCATGCTCCCGCGATCCTGGAAGAGTTCGCCCCCTTCTCGGCCGAGATATCCGTGATCGCGACCCGGTCCGGGGACGGGACGACCGTCTGTTTCGACCCGGCCAGGAACGTGCACGAGAACGGCATACTCGCCACGTCGACGCTGCCTTCCGGCGTCGACGCGGGGATCGAGAGCCGGGCGAAGGACCTTGCGGGGATGCTTGCCGGCGCCCTCGCCTATGTCGGCACGCTCGGGCTGGAATTCTTCGTCATGGAGGACGGCAGCCTGCGCGCGAACGAGTTTGCCCCGCGCGTGCACAATTCCGGGCACTGGACCGAAGCCGCCTGCACGGTCTCGCAGTTCGAGCAGCATATCCGCGCCATTGCCGGGTGGCCGCTCTCTTCCGGCACGCGCCATTCCGACTGCGTGATGCACAACCTGATCGGAAACGACATCGCCCGCGTTCCCGACCTCGCCGCCGATCCCGACATACTGGTGCACGACTACGGAAAGGCCGAGAGCCGCCCGGGCCGCAAGATGGGGCATTTCACGCGCATTGTCCGCCGCGTCGGTTGACAATAGCCCGCCATTGCGGTTATCCACCGCGGCACAGGTTTTGCGCGCCATCCGGCGCGTTTTTGTTTGAGCCCGCGAAGGGCACCATAGGCGATACAATGAAGATCAAGAACTCGCTCAAGGCGCTGAAGACCCGTGACCGCAACAACCGGCTCGTTCGCCGCAAGGGTCGCGTTTACATCATCAACAAGCAGAACCCGCGCTACAAGGCGCGCCAGGGCTGATCCCGCTTGTGCGACCGTCCGGTCGCAGCCTCAACGAATTTTGCATTTGACGTTTGCTGTGCGAACAATACCTTGTTCGCATGCAGACGTTTTTGCGCTTGGTGACAATCACCGCCCTCTCGCTGGCCATGCCGATCGCGCATGCGCAGGAATTCGGCGATCCCGAACCCGGCGCCCCCCTTCCCGTTCCCGAGGAGAATCTCGTCGCGCCGCCGCCGGTCTATGAAGATGTTCCGCTTGCTTCCGACAAGGGAACGGCGCGCATCGACGAGCTTTTCGGCGAACTGAAAAAGGCGCGCGACCGCCGCCACGCTGCGGCCATAGCCGAAAGCATCTGGAACGAATGGTATCGCTCCGGCAGCGCGACGATCGACCTTTTCATGACCTGGGCAAACGATGCCTTCGAGGAGAAGAAGTACAACGTCGCGCTCGATTTCCTCGACCAGGTGGTGATCCGCGCGCCCGATTTCGCCGAGGGCTGGAACCGCCGCGCCACCGTGCACTACGCCATGGACAATTTCGCCAAGTCGATGACCGACATTCGCAAGGCGCTGGAGCTCGAGCCGCGCCACTTCGGGGCATTGGCAGGCATGGCGACGATCCTGGAACGTACAGGCCGCAAGGAGGCGGCGCTGAAGGCATGGGAGCGCGCGCTCGATGTCTATCCAGCCATGCAATCGGCCCAGGAAGCGGTGATCCGCCTTTCCGACGAGTTGGCAGCCGATCCCGCCTGATGACCTGACGCAATCGGAAATCGCGAATGCAAATCGTCGTCACGGCGTTTCTGGTCCTCCTCGCCCTTCTCGCCGCCCTGGTGCTTTTCACCCGCATCTTCGTCCTGGTGATCGAGCGGCGCCATCCGCCGGTCGGCCGTTTTGCCACCGTCAACGGAACGCGACTGCACTATGTTCTGGAACGGGCCGAAGGCACCGCCGACCTGCCGCCGGTGGTCTTCCTGCACGGTGCCAGCGGCAATCTTCTCGACCAGATGCTCGCCTTCCGCGACCGGCTCGCGGGTCGTGCCGACCTTCTCTTCGTCGACCGGCCGGGCCACGGCTGGTCCGCCCGCGGCCCGGAGTACAACGAGCTGCCGGACGGACAGGCCGACACCATTGCCGCGTTGCTCGACGAACTCGGGATAGGGAAGGCAATCATTGCCGGCCATTCCTTCGGCGGCGCGATAGCAGCCTCCTTCGCGCTCAACCATCCCGGGAAGACTGCCGGCATTCTTTTCATGGCTCCCGTGAGCCATCCCTGGCCCGGGGGTGTCGACTGGTACTACGACCTGACACCGCGGCCGATCATAGGCCGACTTTTCTCCGAAACCTTGGTCGTGCCGCTCGGCCTGCTGCGCCTGTGGCCCGGCACCAGGGCGGTGTTCTCGCCCAATCCCCCGGCCAGGGATTTCGTGCGACGGACAGGCGTCGCGATGGTGCTTCGCCCATGGCATTTCCGGGCCAACGCCATCGACGTGGCCCGGCTGAGCGAATATGTCGCCCGCACGGCACCCCGCTACCCGCGGATCAAGGCGCCTGCCGTCATCATCACCGGCGACGGAGACACGATCGTGCTTCCACGGGTCCATTCCATGGGGCTGGCCCGCGATCTGGAAAATGCGGAGCTCGTATGGGT
This sequence comes from Oricola thermophila, assembly GCF_013358405.1. Taxonomy (NCBI): domain Bacteria; kingdom Pseudomonadati; phylum Pseudomonadota; class Alphaproteobacteria; order Hyphomicrobiales; family Ahrensiaceae; genus Oricola; species Oricola thermophila. Next base: position 3,935,475 of record NZ_CP054836.1, on the reverse strand, counting down.
GAGGAACCTCGGCCACAAGCCCGACTATGTGGCGACCGACCTCGCGGTCGCTGCGCTCGAAAAGCTGGCCGGGAAGCCTCGCGATCTCCAGGCGCTGGCCCGACAGCTGGAAGAGCGGATCGCGGAAGACCGGTACGGACCGGTCCACCGCAGTCTCGGCAACCGCGAAGCGGTCCCGTCAGATGCCTGAGAGGCCGTCGGATCCGATATAGGCGATGCGCAGCATGTTGGTGGCGCCCGGCGTTCCCAGCGGCACGCCCGCAGTAATGATGATGCGGTCGCCCGGCTTGGCGAACTGTTCCCGGTACGCGATCCGGCAGGCGCGATCCACCATGTCGTCGAGATCGACGGCATCTTCCGTGACCACGCAGTGCAGGCCCCACACGAGGGCCAGACGGCGTGCGGTCTCGATAACCGGCGACAGCGCAATCACCGGCGTGTCCGGCCGCTCGCGCGACGCTCGCAGCCCGGTGGTGCCGGAAGACGTGTAGCAGACGATGGCCGACAGCTTCAGCGTATGCGCGATCTGGCGTGCCGCCGCGGAAATGGCATCCGAGCCGGTGGCTTCCGCTTCGGGCCGCTGCGCATTGAGAATGCCGGAGAACAGGCTGTCGCGCTCTACCTTCTCGGCTACGCGGGACATGGTTTCAACCGCCTCGACCGGGTAGTCGCCGGCCGCCGATTCCGCCGAAAGCATCACGGCGTCCGCACCTTCGAACACGGCAGTCGCCACGTCGGAGACCTCGGCGCGTGTCGGCACCGGTGCCGAGATCATCGATTCCAGCATCTGCGTGGCGACGACCACCGGCTTGCCCGCCTTGCGAGCGGCACGGATGATCTGTTTCTGGATGCCGGGGACCGATTCAAGCGGCATCTCGACGCCGAGATCGCCGCGCGCCACCATGATGGCGTCCGAAAGCTCGATGATCTCGCTCAGGCGCTCGACCGCCTGCGGCTTCTCGATTTTCGACAGGAGGCCGACGCGCCCGCGCGCGATCTTGCGAACCTCGGCCAGGTCCTCGGGACGCTGGATGAAGGAGAGGGCAACCCAGTCGATCTCCTCCTTCAGCACCGCCTCCAGGTCGGAACGATCCTTTTCCGTAAGCGCGCCGACGCCGAGCGTCGTGTCCGGCAGGCTGACGCCCTTGCGCGAGGATATCTTCGTACCGGAGACGACCTTGCAGACGATCTTGTGCCCGTCCGATTCCTCGGCGACCAATTGCAGCCGCCCGTCGTCGATCAGAAGCCGGTGGCCCGGCTGCACCGCTTCCAGGATCTCCGGATGCGGCAGATGGACCCGCGAGGCATCGCCCGGCTCGTCGCGATCGTCCAGCGTGAAGGTTTGCCCCGGTTCGAGCGTCACCGCGTCTTCGGCGAACGCGCCCACCCGAAGCTTCGGCCCCTGCAGGTCGGCAAGAATACCGATCGGGCGACCGACGCCCTTTTCGACTGCACGGATGCGCTTCACGAGGTCGCGCATCAGGTCGTGGCTCGCATGGCTCATGTTGATGCGGAAGACGTCGGCACCGGCTTCGTACAGCTTGCCGATCATTTCCTCCGTCGATGAAGAGGGCCCGAGAGTGGCGAGAATTTTTACTTTGCGGCCACGCTTCACTGGCCTTCTCCTTGCTGTGTTATGAGTGGTGTGGCCGGCACCGGCGTTTCCGTACCGGCGGCAGGTTCCGATTCGTCGACAAGCTGGATCATCCAGTTGGTCTGGTTGCCGGTGTCATATTCGCGAAAGCCGGCTTTCTGGAAACCGCGCGCGTAGCAGTCATTGACACCGGTAATCTTGAACTGGAGCTCGGCGATGCACATGCTGATCGGGCCGTCCCATCGCCCGCCGCGCACGCCGTCCTCGGCATACAGATAGTAGTAGCGCGACTCCAGCGGCCCCTCGATCAGGGTCTTGCATGTCGAGCTTTCGATGGCCCACCATCCTTCCGTTATCCAGCCCGCGCGCGCGCGGTAACCGATCGCCACGCCGACGAGGTCGTCGGTCGCGTTGCATACGCGGAAATCGGCTCTTGCGGCCGGCGCCAGGACGATTACCGATCCGATCGAGGCCGCAAGCAGTCCGAATAAACGCATGCTAATCGATTTATCGAAACGTTTTGTCGGCATACCGGATGACATGTGAATGACGCAGTACCCTTAGCTGATTCTTTCGACGTTTGTCGCATGGCATCACTTTATGTCAATGCAAAGGTGGAATTCGGCGCCCTTTTCCGCGACCGCAAGCCGGTTCCCTTGCGAATGCGCGACCATCGCCGATATGCATGACACCACCCGACAAGGAGGTATCCCCATGACCGACATTCCGCAGCAAAAGCAGGTCGAACTGGAGGCCGCCGCGTTCCGGCGTCTCGTCCGGCACCTTCGCGAACGCACCGACGTGCAGAATATCGACCTGATGAACCTGGCCGGATTCTGCCGCAACTGCCTGTCCAACTGGTACCGCGAGGCGGCCGAGGCCGAGGGCATCGCCCTGTCCAAGGAGGAGTCGCGCGAGATCGTCTACGGAATGCCCTACGAGGAATGGCGCGCGAAATACCAGACCGAGGCCACCCCGGAGCAGAAGGCCCGCTTCGCGGAGGTGGCGCCGAAGCACGATTGATCCCTATGGCGATTCACCGTCACCGGCGGACCATGCGAAGTCGTTTGCCCGCCCCGGCTTCGGTGGCGGCGGGACTCCGTCCTCGACCAGCCGGTTGCGTACGCTCTTGGTCTGCAGCGGGTTTGCCGGCGGCTCGGCCTTCGGCACGGTGACATCGCCGAGCAGGGCAACGCCGCCATCCAGTTCAGGATCGGACAGGTTGATCGGATCGAGCCGCTCCAGGTTGACCTCGGAACGCAGGGGCGGCAGCCGCATCGTCGAGAAGCTTTCCGGCGCAAGGCCGGATTGCAGGGGCGACGGGCCCGCCCCCAGCATCTGCCTGATCTGCCGTTCCACGTAGAAGGCCAGCTTCCGCTTTCCCTCGTTCGTGAAATTGATCCCGTCCGAATTGCGCAACCGCACGGTCTGGCCATTGATGTCCGAGCCGCTGAGCACGAATGCGCCATCCTGGTCGGTGAATCCGTCCCAGATATCGACGAAGGTGCCGCCCGCCGCCTCGACGCTGGTTCGGTAGAATTCGTTGAAGGCAAGGATGTCGGCCGACATCGCCTTGAACCGGTAGGGAGGCCCGCCGACCCATATCAGCGGAACGCCGCTGTCGCGGACGGTTCCCACGAAACGGTCGACGCGCGCGACATATTCCCGGTCCCAGGCCTCTGTGCGCACCTTCTCGGTCTTGCCGTTGACGCGCATCGACTGGCGGTCGTTGGAACCGATCATCACGACGAGCAGTGCGGGCTTGGTCTCCTCGAGGATGGGCCCGATCGAACCCGGCCAGTCATAGTAGTCGTCGCGCACGAAGCCCGACGAACCATTTGCCCGCGATTCGATGCGGATCGTCGGCACGTCTGCGAAGGCTTCCTGCAGCCCCTGTGCAAGCCCGGACGCGGTGAAGTCGCCGGCAACCAGGATGACCTGTGCATCCTCAGATTTCTCGACCTTCGGAGCCGGTGCAGGCGCGCGCCTTGCCGGCGCCGATTTCTTCCTGACCACGCGCTTGCGCGACGTGCGCGGGACTTCTCGAGCCTGCGGCTCGGGTCGCGTGCGTCCCCGGAACAGCAGATCCAGCAACGTGCGCCGCTCCTGCGCCTCCGCCGCGGCCACGTCGAGGCCAGGCACGCCTGCGGTCCCCGCAACCGCCTGCAGCAGGACAGCCGCCGTCACCAGTACTGCCAATCCGCGCATCATGTTCAAGAACCGCGACAAGTCCGCATCCCGGCAGCCGGCCTCTTGCCGGCCAATCGCCGCCTCAGTTTCGTCGCAGGATGTTTAGCAGTTCCATCGAGGCATAGCCATCCTGCTCCAGCCCGTGATGTTGCTGATAGGCAAGGATCGCGCTGCGCGAGGCTGGCCCGATCTTCCCGTCGATCTCGCCGTCGTAGAAGCCTGCCCGCTTGAGCCGTTGCTGCAGTTCCTCGCTCTCGGCGATCGACAGCTTGGTGAACGGGCGTTTCCAGTCCTTCTGCGGCCCCGGGTGGCCGCCGATCTGGTCGGCAAGCAGCCCGACAGCGAGAGCGTACTTGTCGGCATTGTTGTAGCGCTTGAGGACGAAGAAGTTGTCCACCATCAGGAAAGCGGGCCCGTCGCGCCCCTGCAGTACTTTCAGCTCGGCCTTCTGGTTGGGTCGCGGGAATGCCTTGCCGTTGGCGCGGCGCACGCCGATCTTCTCCCACTGGGCAAGGCTCATCTTGCCGCCCGGGAACTTGCGTCCGGGTGGCAGGACCACCTCGTAGCCCCAGGTCTGGCCGGCTTTCCATCCGTTGCGGCGCAGCAGGTTGGCCGCCGTCCAGAGAGCGTCCGGAACCGAGTTCCAGATGTCGCGGCGCCCGTCGCCGTCGCCGTCCACCGCATAGGCCAGGTAGCTTGTCGGGATGAATTGCGTGTGTCCCATCGCACCGGCCCATGAGCCGAGCAGCTGGTTGCGCGAGACGTCGCCACGCTGCAGGATCTTCAGCGCGCCGATCAGCTGCCCGCGCGCATATTTCGCCCGCCGCCGGTCGGCATAGGCAAGCGTCGCCAGTGCCTGCGGCACGTAGTGCAGCCGGTCCTCGCGCTTCAGGAACTCGCCGTAGTCGGATTCCATCGACCAGATCGCCAGCACGATGTTGCGGCTCACGCCGGTCTGCCGTTCGATGGAGCTGAGAAGCCGCCCGTATTTGCGCAGCATCTCGCGGCCGGTGGCGATCGACCGCTCGTGCACGCGCCCGTCGATATACTGCCATGCCTCGTCCCGGAACTCCGGCTGGAAGTTGGCCTTTCTCAGAACCTCGGGATCGGGCGCCGTGACCCCGGCGAATGCCCGGTCATAGACTGCGGCGGAAATTCCGCTCTCGACGGCGGTGCGCCGGAAGTCGCCGATCCACCGCTGGAACGCGGCATCGGCGCTGGCTTGACCGGAAAGCGTGGCGGCCAGCAGGGTTGCGGCGACCGCCAGGCCCGCAATGCGGCGGCAGGAATTGCTCTTGCGCATGAATGTCTCGTCCTTTCTCATGCATTGCGTGACGCCGAAATCCCCGTCGCTGGACGCGCTTGTTTTCGGCCTTGTGAGCATGATTCGATGGCATAATTTCGGCATTCGCCGCTCAGCGCTGCAAGGTGAGGCCGACAAATGCGCTCGTTTCTTCGGAGCGCAGCGCCGCATCGGAGCTCGTCGTGCGCTCGTGTTCGATTCTGGTGGTCAGGCCCGTAAAGCGATTGAACCAGTAGGTAAGCGCAACGGATCCATCCACCGTGACCTCGTCCGCCATGCCGCGCGCATCCCTGTATTCGGCGCCGAGTGCCCCTTCGAAGGTAAGATCGGCGCGGGCACGGTGGGTGACGCCGAGTTCCGCTGCATAGAGCAACGCTCCGCTCGAACCGCTCCGGCTGCCGCTCTCCGTGCTTGTCGTCATTGTCAGCGCGACATCGGTCCCGCGACGCGGCGACCAGTTGAGCGCCGCATCGAAGGATACCCCGCGCAGGTCTTCGAGCGCGGCATCGGCGATGTCTTCCGCGATGAAGCCGACCGAGACTTCCCCGTTCAGCTTCTCCCCCAGGTCGACCCCTGTCCCCGCGCGTATTCCGTAGCGGTATGCGTCGCGGTTCGCTCCGCCGCTGTCGGGCTTGCTGTCCATCCGGCGCAAGCCGAAAGTCGTCTCTAGGAACGGTGAAAACACCGGCGACATGTCGAACCCGGCCCGCAACCGGAAATCGTAGACGGTGTTGTCGAGATCGCGCTGCGAAATCGAGGTGCCGTTGCTCAGCTTGGCCGTACCGTGGATATTGCGCTCCGCGGATGCCTCGGCCTCGCCGTGGAAGCGACCGAAGTCCCGGCGCAACGCCAGTCCGCCGCTGAAGGTCTGGGTAGCCGGGTCGTTGATCCCGGTTACTGCGGGCACCAGCAGCGGGTCCGTCGCCGCGAGATAGGCTGCCGATTGTCCGTTTTCCGTCTCGTAGGCGTAGCCGACCCTGCCCGTGAGCGTCGTATCGCTGCCGAGGTCGGCCCGTGCCGTGGCGTCCACATTCAGTTCGGGCTCCAGCTCGTTCCCGTCGCCAAACCCGCGCTGCAATCCGCCTTCAACGGACACGCCGAGTGCATGGCGATCCCATTCGGATTCCATGTCAATTTGAAGCGACGATTCGCCTATCGTCCGGTCCATCGTGGCGCCGGAGGCGCCCATTGTCCGCGAGCCGGTCAGCCCGAGTTCCAGAGTCGGCCGCAGGACGAAACTGCCGAAACGCAGCCCCGGCGCCGCGAAGGGATCGTCTTCCGAGCGGCCGCGCGAGCGGCCAATCGGAGTGACCGGGTCAACCGACAGTGATCTTTGCACGGCTCCCCTGACGGGCGGCGAGGTCATTTCCGCCGGTTCCGTTTCCGACGCCTGGTCGGCAGCGAGCACTTGCGCGCCGACATCTTCGCCCAGCGGATCGACATCCTGCGCGAATGCGGAGCCCTGCGAAGCGAGCATGCACAGCGCAGCCAGCCTGAACGGCAGCGCGGCAGACGCGACTCGTCGGTTCGGGGTCGTGCTTTTGCTGAATGGGACCGTTGCCACGGTCGATCACCTCGTTTTCTTACCGAAACCTAAACGGCCGTGGTTAACGAATGCTTAGAGCCCTGCGGGAAAAACACGGGCAAACCATTCATGCGGCACCGGCTGGCGTCTATCCTTGATGGACAAACGGCAAGCGGTGGAGTAGCGGTCGGCCATGAGCGAAAACACGAAGAATTCGGAGACGGTGAAGGAGCCTGTCATGTCCGCGCTCCGCACCCTGGCCGTGGAGCGCAAGGGACTCGAGGCCTTGTCGGAAGCGATCGCGGACGGCCTGGGTAAGCCGTTCTCGCAAGCGCTCGAAGTGATCCGCGGCATCACCGGCCGCGTGATCGTCACCGGGGTCGGCAAGAGCGGCCATATCGGCTCCAAGATTGCCGCCACGCTGGCCTCGACGGGTACGCCGGCCTTTTTCGTCCACCCTGCCGAGGCGAATCACGGCGATCTTGGCATGATCGCGCGCGACGACGCGATCGTCACCATGTCCTGGTCCGGGGAAACACGGGAACTGGGCGGTATCCTGAGCTATTCGCGCCGCTTCGAGATCCCGCTGATCGCGATAACCGCCGGCGTGGAATCCACGCTTGCCCGCCAGGCCGATATCGTTCTTGCACTGCCGAAGGCCGAGGAGGCCTGCCCACATGGTCTCGCCCCGACGACATCGACCCTGATGCAGCTTGCGCTTGGTGATGCGCTCGCGGTTGCGCTTCTGGAAAGCCGCGGCTTCAGCGCATCCGATTTTCACACCTTCCATCCCGGCGGCAAACTGGGTGCGAGCCTCATGAAGGTGTCGGAAATCATGCACACCGGTGACCGGGTCCCGCTGGTCGAGGCCGGGACGAGCATGCGCAATGCCATCATGCGAATTTCGGAGAAGGGTTTCGGCTGCGTCGGCGTAATCGACCGCGACGCCCGACTCTGCGGCATCATCACCGACGGTGACCTGCGCCGCCATATTGATGCCGACCTCTTGTCCATGTCGGTCGACGAGGTCATGACCCGCTCACCCAAGACGATCGAGGGCGACACTCTGGTCGCCTCCGCGCTGAAGATCGTCAATACCTCCTCGATCACCGCCCTGATGGTTGTCAGCGACGGCAAGCCCGTCGGGATCGTTCACCTTCACGACCTGCTGCGCGTCGGCGCCGCCTGAGATTTCAGGCGCGTTCCACTTCGAGCCGGTCGGCACTGCCGCCGATGATGCGCACCTTCGTGCCGGCAGGCAGGTCCGGCCCCTCGACCCGCCACAGCGTGTCTCCCAGACGGATACGGCCGACCCCGTTCGTGATCGGGTCCTCCAGTGTCGCCGTCCGGCCGACCATCTGCGCCACGCGATCGTTGAGCAAGGGTTCGTCGCTGTCTGTTTCCGTGCGCGCCAGCCACGACCGGCCGGCATAGACGAAGCCGACCGACAGGATCAGGAACCCGAGCACCTGCACCTGCCAGGTCCACAACTCCGCGCCAATTCCCCACACGACAAGCGAAATCACGCCGATGACCAGCGCGGCGATACCGAGCCACAGGAAGAAGATGCCCGGCGCGAGAACTTCCAGCACGAGCAGGACCAGTCCCAGGATGATCCAGCTCCAGCCGCCGATATCGGTTATCCATTGAAGGATCATGGTGTTCTCCGGCCTACAGCTTGCCGGTCGGAGGGACGGTGCGGCTGCGGTTGCCGGATCCGTTCGATCCGTCGCCATCGCCGAACACTTCCTTGGCGATGGCACCTATGCCGCCGAGCGAACCGATCAGCGAAGCCGCTTCCATCGGCATCAGGACGATCTTCTGGTTCGGCGCCGATCCGATCGCCTGCAGGGCCTCGGTGTATTTCTGGGCGACAAAGTAGTTGATGGCCTGGGTCGAGCCCGCGGCAATCGCCTCGGAGACCGATCGTGTCGCGTTCGCCTCGGCCTGGGCCAGCCGCTCACGGGCCTCCGCCTCGCGATAGGCGGCCTCGCGCTCGCCTTCCGCCTTCAGGATCGCGGATTGCTTGAGGCCCTCGGCACGCAGAATCTGCGACTGGCGCTCGCCCTCGGCCTCGAGGATCTCGGCGCGCTTGTCGCGCTCGGCCTTCATCTGCCGTGCCATGGCATCGACGAGATCTGCCGGCGGGTTGATGTCCTTGATCTCTATGCGGGTGATCTTGATGCCCCACGGGCTTCCCGCCTCGTCCACGACGCGCAGCAAACGCGTGTTGATCGCATCGCGGTTGGACAACAGCTCGTCGAGATCCATGGAGCCCATCACCGAACGGATATTGGTCATGGTCAGGTTCAGGATCGCGTTTTCCAGTCCCGCGACCTGGTAGGCGGCCTTGGGCGCGTTCATGACCTGGTAGAAGCACACGCCGTCAGCTTCGACGGATGCGTTGTCGCGGGTGATGACGACCTGGGTCGGCACATCGAGCACCTGCTCCATCATGTTCATCTTCGCGCCGATCCGGTCGAAGAAGGGGATGATGAGATTGAGTCCCGGTTCGAGCGTGCGGGTGTATTTCCCGAACCGTTCCACCGTGTAGTTGTAGCCCTGCGGCACGGTCTTGATGCCGGCAAACAGGACGATGACCACGAGTGCGGCGAACACCGCGATTGCTATGTCGAAGCCGAACATGACTTGAATCCTCCAGGTGCCGCGACCGGCATTGCGCTGGCCGATTGTTAATATGGGAATGTAAACCGCGGATTACGAAACCGGATACGCGCCGCTGATTATATCCAGCCCTGCAGTTCCCGGCGCACCATCGCCTCGATGACTGCCATGCCCTCCTCCGAGTCGTTGAGGCAGGGAATGTGGGTGAATTTCTCGCCGCCGTTTTCCCGGAAGATATCGGCCCCCTCGCCCGCGATTTCCTCCAGCGTTTCCAGGCAGTCGGAAACGAAGCCGGGATTGAAGACGGCGATCGTTTTCACGCCGTCCCTGGCAAGCTGCTCGATGGTCTTGTCGGTATAGGGTTGCAGCCATTCCTCCGGACCGAACCGCGACTGGAAGCACGTCAGCAGGCGGCCCTCCTCCCAGCCGAGTCGCTGTTCGAGCAGCCGCGAGGTCTTCTGGCACTGGCAATGATACGGATCGCCGCGCTTGAAATAGCTCTGGGGTATCCCGTGATAGGAGGCGATCACCTTTTCCGGTTCGAAATCCAGCTTCTCGAAATGCGCCTCGATCGAGCGCGCGAGCGCCTCGATGTAGATCGGTTCGTCGTGATAGGACGGCACCGTCCGCACAGCCGGCATGAACCGTGTTGCCATGAGCGACTGGAAAACCTTGTCGTTGACGGTTGCCGTCGTTGCCGCCGAATACTGCGGATAGAGCGGGAAAGCCAGGATGCGATCGCATCCCTGCTCGCGCAACGCCGTCATGCGTGAATCGATGGAGGGGTTTCCGTACCGCATCGCCCAGTCGACGACGATATCCGGATGGTTTTCCAGCGCCGCACCGAGCTTTTCTGCCTGGGACCGCGTGTAGGTGCGCAGATAGCTTTCGTCGCGATCCTCGTTCCAGATCGTCTTGTACGCCTTGCCCACCTTCGCGGGGCGGGTTCTGAGCACGATGCCGAAGAGGATCGGATACCAGACATATCGCGGCCATTCGATCACGCGCCGGTCGGTCAGGAATTCCTTCAGGTAACGCCGCATCGACTTCACGTCGGTGGCATCCGGCGTGCCGAGATTGATCAGCAGAACGCCGATCTTCCGGGCCTTCACCGGCGGATGGTCAGGCGGCAGCGGCCCGGTGGCCCGCGCCTCGGCGCGATCGATCTTCGTCGTGATGTTCATCGTCCTATCCTTTGGGCAGGAACTTAGCCGCCGCCGGCCATGTTTCAATGCCGTATCTTGCCACGGTCCCCGTCACGCAAACGAAAGGGCGCGGGAAAGCCCGCGCCCTTCCTTTCGATCTGTCCGGCATCTCAGGGGATGACGAGTTCCGCGCCGATCGTCAGGTTGTCGGCATCCATGTCGGGATTGGCCTCGGCGATCTTCGACCACATCTGGCCGTCACCGTAATACTTCCTGGCGAGGTTCCAGTAATTGTCGCCACGCGCCACCATGTGGGTCCGTGCCGGCACCACCGGAGCGCCGCTTGTCAATGTCGAGACGGGCAGCTCCGGTTCCGGCACCGCCACGGCGGTCTCCCCGGCCATCGCCGCATCGGCTGCCTGGATGCGTCCGTCCGTATACGGCTTGTAGGGGCTGTTTGCCGCGATGTAGTCGGCCACGACTTCCTCGAGACCCGGGCCGTAGTCATAGGCATTCATGCCCTTGTCCCTGAATACGGCATAGCCGTCGCCGCCGCCGCGCATGTAGTTGTTGGAAACGACACCATAGACCGCTTCGGGGTCGATCGGAGCGAATTCGCCGTTCGCATCGGCGACCATCACGTTCGAAATGCGCGAGCCCGGCTCGGCCTTTGCGTCGAATGTGTATTTCAGGCCGGCGACCTGCGGGAAGCGACCGGCTCCCTCCTCGATCTGGCTGACGCCGTTTTCCAGGGCTGCAATCACGTCCGCGCCCTTGAGCTGGAAGGTTGCCAGCGTGTTCTGGAACGGAAGAACCGCCAGCACCTCGCCCATCGTCACTTCGCCGGCGTCGATGGAGGAGCGCAGCCCGCCTCCGTTCTGGATGGCGATCTGGACACCCTGGTCCTTGACGCGATCGAGCATGGCATCGGCAACCAGGGTCCCCATGGAACATTCCATCGCGCGGCAGACATCGCGGCTGCCGTCGATATCATCTGCCGCCTCGCCGATCACCTTGACCTTGAGTTCCTCGATCGGCTCGGCAAGTTCCTTGACCCGGGCGACGACCTCCGGATCTTCCTCGACGGAAGCGTCCAGCAGTATCGTGTCGCCGGTGGCCTCGATGACATTGCCGTCGTCATCGAAGGTGAGGACCAGGTGGCCGACATATTTCGAATAGGCGTAGGCCTGCACCACCGGCACGTTGCCCACCATGGTCGGATAGGCCATGGCGCCTTCCTCGGTATTGGAGAACTTCGTGTGCGAATGGCCGCCGACGACAGCGTCAAGGCCGGTCACAGCGCCCGCGATCTCCATGTCCTTCGTCACGCCGACATGGTTGAGCGCTATGATCTTGTTCACGCCCTCGGCCGCCAACGCATCGGCATCGGCCTGCAGGCTTTCGATCTCGTCGGAGAATGTCACGGCATCGGACGGGCTCGACGTTTCGACCGTATCGGTCGCCAGCGCGGAAACGATGCCGATTTTCTCCCCGCCGACCTCGATCACCAGGTGATCCTCGATCTTGCCAGCGAGAATGTTCGACTGGCTGACATCGATATTGCCCGAAATGACCGGGAAATCGACCTTGTCCGCCAGCTTCGCCAGGCCTTCGTCCCCGTCATCGAATTCATGGTTGCCCACGGCCATGGCGTCGAAGCCGATATGGTTCATGAACTCCGCTTCGACGTCGCCCTTGTAGGTCGTGTAGAACAGCGACCCCTGGTACTGGTCGCCCGCATCGAGAACAAGGACGTTCTCGCCTTCCAGTTCCTTGCGCAGTTCGTTGATCTTTGTGGCAACGCGGGCCACGCCGCCGAAACATTCACCTGCCTCGTTGTCTTCCGCGCTGCAGGTCGAGTCATACTTGCTGACCGGTTCGATACGGCTGTGGAGATCGTTTATGTGGATGATATGCAACGTATAATCGGCACTCGCACTCGCCGTACCGATCGCCAGCGCCGAGACGCTGAACATGGCAAGTCTCAGGATTCGTTTCATTCCATTCTCCCTGTTCGGTTGGCGCCGCCGGGGCGGACACCGTGGGCGGCTCCATGGCACATGCCTGTAACAATCATGCGATGGCCGCCGTCGCCACGATGTTTCCACCGGCCGCGACGATTGGCAAGACGGCACGGCCGTCGATTGCAAAAGCTTGTGATGGCCGCGAAGCGCGCGCGATCACCCGATGGCGCCTCGACGTACCAGTGTGAACTGCGAGCCGGCATCGTTGGTGCAGTTCATCTGGCCGGGATTGATGACCAGGCAATTTGCGCGCACCTGCTGCTGGCGCACCAGCGAGGTGAAGATGATCTCGATGTTCCGGTCGTCGATATAGCGGTAGCTGCCTTCCGCCAGCCGGTTGCCGGTATCGTTGGCGACGGTCACGAACACGCCGCTGTTGAAGCTCGATGTCGCGACGCCACCGGTATCGCTCCAGTTGCCCTCGACGCCGCCACCGCGCGTCGCCTGGCCGTAACCATAACCCGGAGGAGGACCGTCCATGACGCAGCCGCCGAGCGTGGCGAGCGCAAGCAGACTGCCGGCAAGGGCGGTGGATTTGGCGAGAAGGCGGGAATTCATGCGGTTACCCCTATCGAATATGTCTTGTGCCAATCTAGAACACTTTCTTCATGCATAGAAGCCGCAATGCTTCAATGCGCCGGTACTTTCGGCAGCTGTCGCCCGTGGCGACGGCGAGTACACGGAACAGTTCTGGCCGGGCGCTGGCCGGGTTTGGTCCTTTAGCAGCCCCGCCGGGCCAATATAAGGCGGCCGGGTTCCTCGTCGCCTTGGTATCGCCCGTCCCGCGTCTCGGCCATGCTGCCGGAACAAAAAATGCAGGCCATATGCCTTTCGGATTGGTCCAAGGCGCGCTATTTCCCTTCTGGAAAAGAAAAACAGGTAGTTGAAATGCCCGCATACCGATCCCGCACGACCACCCACGGCCGCAACATGGCCGGTGCCCGCGGCCTCTGGCGCGCCACCGGCATGAAGGATACCGACTTCGGCAAGCCGATCATCGCCGTCGTCAACTCTTTCACGCAGTTCGTTCCCGGCCATGTCCACCTGAAGGACATGGGTCAGCTCGTGGCGCGCGAGATCGAGGCTGCGGGCGGCGTAGCCAAGGAATTCAATACCATCGCTGTCGATGACGGCATCGCCATGGGCCATGACGGCATGCTCTATTCGCTGCCCAGCCGCGAGATCATCGCCGATTCCGTCGAGTACATGGTCAATGCCCACTGTGCTGATGCCATGGTGTGTATATCCAACTGCGACAAGATCACGCCCGGCATGCTGAACGCGGCAATGCGCCTGAATATTCCGGCGGTTTTCGTTTCGGGCGGGCCGATGGAGGCCGGCAAGGTTGTCCTGAAGGGCGAAACCCACGCGCTCGACCTGGTCGACGCCATGGTCGCCGCCGCGGACGACAATGTCACCGACGAGGATGTCCGGACCATCGAGCGGTCCGCGTGCCCGACCTGCGGTTCGTGTTCCGGCATGTTCACGGCCAACTCGATGAACTGCCTGACCGAGGCCCTCGGCCTCTCCCTGCCCGGCAACGGCTCGATGCTCGCAACGCATGCTTTCCGCCGGCGCCTGTTCGTCGAGGCCGGGCACCTGATTGTCGACATCGCGCGTCGCTACTACGAACAGGACGATGAATCCGTCCTGCCCCGCAACGTCGCGTCGAAAAAGGCGTTCGAGAATGCCATGACGCTCGACATCGCCATGGGCGGTTCCACCAACACGGTGCTGCACATTCTTGCGGCGGCGCACGAGGCCGGTCTGGATTTCCGGATGGAGGACATCGACCGCCTGTCGCGCAATGTTCCCTGCCTGTCGAAGGTCGCGCCGGCCAAGGGTGACGTTCACATGGAGGATGTCCACCGCGCTGGCGGGATCATGGCGATTCTGGGCGAACTCGACAGGGGCGGCCTGATCCATCGCGATTGCCCGACCGTGCATTCGGCGACGATAGGCGATGCCATCGACCGTTGGGACGTCATGCGGACGAACAGCGATGACGTGCGCACTTTCTACCGTGCAGCACCCGGCGGGGTGCCGACCCAGACGGCTTTCAGCCAGGAGCGTCTATGGGATGAACTGGATACCGACCGGACGTCCGGCGTTATCCGCTCGGTCGACAACGCCTTCTCCCGTGATGGCGGCCTCGCCGTGCTGAAGGGCAATATCGCTGTCGACGGCTGCATAGTGAAGACCGCGGGCGTGGATGAATCGATTCTGACCTTCTCCGGGCCGGCCAAGGTCTTCGAGAGCCAGGACGCGGCGGTCAAGGGCATCCTCGGCAACGAAGTCAGTCCCGGCGATGTCGTGGTCATCCGATACGAGGGACCGAAGGGCGGTCCGGGCATGCAGGAAATGCTCTACCCGACCAGCTACCTGAAGTCGAAAGGGCTGGGAAAGGCCTGCGCGCTCGTCACCGACGGCCGGTTCTCCGGCGGCAGTTCCGGTCTTTCGATCGGCCATGTTTCGCCCGAGGCGGCCAATGGCGGCGCCATCGGTCTTGTACGCGACGGCGACATGATCGAAATCGACATCCCGAACCGCACCATCAATCTTGCGGTATCGGAAGCCGAACTGGCAAAACGCAGGTCCGAGCAGGACGCCGCCGGCTGGAAGCCGGCAAAGCCGCGCAAGCGCAACGTGACGACTGCGCTCAAGGTCTATGCCGCCTTCGCGTCCTCCGCCGACAAGGGCGCGGTGCGTATCCTGCCCGAGTAACCGACTGGCAGCGCCGGTTCCAAGGAACCGGCGTCATTCCCCGATGGCGGCACGCTCGCGCAACCACGCGGAAAGCCTGTCACGGACGCCCGTCAGTCCCTTGTAGGCAAGCTGGTCTGCCTCCAGCGCATCGAGTTGCGCCGCCAGTCCGCGTGCGAGCGCGGGACCGTCCGGATGGCCCTCGATAACCGATATCGGATCGAGATGGATGCGGATCGTGAACAGGATGTCGCCCGACGCCGGCATCTTGCGCAACGTCTGGCGCTCGACACGGACGAATACGTCCGTAGGCGCCATGCCGGCCAGGAACCCGCCGTCCGCCTCCGCACCGGCATCCCGCAGGTCCTTCGAGCGCGGGTGATGAAGCTCCCCGTTCTCCTGCAGTGACCAGTTTCGCCGCTCGACCGGCAATTCGACCTTAAGGTTGTCGAAGATCCGGCCGATCATCCCGGCCGTCCGCGTCCCCGGTCCGAACCCCGGAACGGTGTCGTGGATCGCATCCAGCGGACGATCGAACTTCTCCGCCAGCGACCATGACGAGGGAAAGCAGAGCGACGCGGCGACAAGTCGCCAGCCGTCGTCGCATTTCCGCATCAGCACGAGGTCCTCGGCAATCATCAGGGAAACGGTCTTGAGCGGCGCCGGATCGTCCGCACGGATCTGCACACGTCTTCCCCTGTCGCCCACGAAAACTTCGTCTGCCGCGCGGCGATAGGTGCCCGGGAACCTCTGAAGGAGGTGGCGGAGAAGCTCGTTCCGAACCTCGCGCTGCGCCTCGATCGTGTCGGCACGCGCCATGAAAACCCGGTCCGGCACCGCGTCGAAAAGGCGGTCCTTTTCGGTCAGGCAGCGTTCGAGTTCGCCGTCGATCTCGATCCAGTCCCGCAGGTCGAACGGTTTCAGGCCGATGGTGAACGGTGTCGCCGATCCGTCATAGGGAGTGTGGACCGGTCGCACCATGGCCGCCCCCTAGCTGTCCATCGCTTCCAGTTCGTCGATGATGCCCTCGATCACCGCCAGTCCCTTCGACCAGAAGGCCGGATCCGACGCATCCAGCCCGAACGGCGCCAGCAGTTCGGAATGATGTTTTGTTCCGCCTGCGCGCAGCATGTCGAAATACTTTGCCTGGAAGCCCGACTCTGCATCCTGGTAGACCGCGTAGAGCGAGTTCACCAGGCAATCGCCGAACGCGTAGGCATAGACGTAGAACGGCGAATGGATGAAATGCGGTATGTAAACCCAGAAGGTCTCGTAACCCTCCGGCAACCGAATTGCCGGGCCGAGGCTTTCGCCCTGCACGCTCATCCACAATTCGCCGATCTGCTCCGCGGTCAGTTCGCCGGACCTGCGTTCGGTGTGGACCTTGCGTTCGAAGCAATAGAAGGCGATCTGGCGGATCACTGTGTTGATCATGTCCTCCGCCTTCTGCGCCAGCATCGCCTTGCGCTCGCGCCGGTCCGTGGTGCGGTCGAGCATCGAGCGGAAGGTCAGCATCTCGCCGAAGACCGACGCCGTCTCGGCCAGAGTCAGCGGAGTTTGCGCCATCAGGGCGCCCTGCTCGCCGGCCAGCACCTGGTGCACGCCATGGCCCAGCTCGTGCGCCAGCGTCATCACGTCGCGCGGCTTGCCCATGTAGTTGAGAAGCACGTAGGGATGCGCCGAGGGCACGGTCGGATGCGCGAATGCACCCGGCGCCTTGCCGGGACGCGCCGGCGCGTCGATCCACGACTTGTCGAAGAACTGCCGTGCGATTTCGGCCATTTCGGGCGAGAACTCGGCATAGGCGGAAAGGACGGTCTCCTTCGCCTGTTGCCAGCCTATGGTTGCCTGCGAACTGTCCGGCAATGGTGCGTTCCGGTCCCACGCCTCCAGGCGGTCGAGACCCAGCCATTTCGCCTTCAGCGCATAGTAGCGATGCGAGATGCGCGGATAGGCGTCGCGCACGGCCTGCGTCAGCGCGTCGACGACCTCGCGTTCCACGCGGTTGGCCAGATGCCTGCTGTCGGCAATGTCCTCGAAGCCGCGCCAACGATCGGAGATTTCCTTGTCCTTGGCGAGCGTGTTGGTTATCAGCGTGAAGGTCGGCAGGTTCGCGGCGAATGTATTGGCCAGCGCACGGAAGCCCGCCTCACGTTTCATCCGGTCGTGATCCTGCAGCAGGTTCAGGGTCGGTTCGAGCGGCAGTTCCTCCCCGTCGACGGAGAAGCGCAGCCCCGTCATCGTCTCGTCGAACAGGCGATTGAACGCCCCGCGTCCGGTCAGCGATTTTTCATGGAAGAGCTGCTCGATGCGATCCTCCAGCTGATAGGGCTTCTCCTTGCGCAGGTCGGCGATCCAGGGCCGGTAGCGCGCGAGGGTCTCGTCCGCGGCGAGGGCTTGTTCCATCGCCTCGTCTTCCAGCCGGTTCAGTTCCAGCGTGAAGAACAGCAGATGCGAGCTGATGTCGGTCAGCCTCTGCTGCATGTCGCCGTAGAACTTCGCCTTGACCGGGTCCGCAGTCTCACCGGCATAGGTGAGGCTGGCATAGGCCATGATGCGGCCGAGCAGCTCCTCCAGCGCCTCGAAGGCGACGACGGCCTTGCCCAGTTCGCCGTTGGTGGCCGCCACCGGAAGTTTTCCCTTCCACTTGTCCGAGAATGCGAGCGCTTCCCGTTCGGCCCGTTCGAGGTCCCGCTTCAGTTCCGGCGCATCGAGACCGGCATAGAGATCGGCGAGATTCCACTCCGGCAGGTCGCCGACTGGTGTCGATTGCGCGGTGCCGCCGGTCGCCGTTGCGCCACGCGCGGCATCGGCGGATCGAGGAAAAACCGGATTTGTCATTTCGCATGCCTCGTTGCGCTCGTCCCGATCCCGGTCCGGCGGTCGTTAAACTTCTAAACACCGCCTTAGCCCGCATTTCAGGAATTTGTGCCAACTTGGCGCACTGGGACTGCCGGGAAGTGTCTTCCGGTCAGAACAATACAAAAGGCGTCATGCGGTTCAAGCGATGAGTGCACAAATCCTCATTGTCGACGACGATCCGGTCCAGCGCCGCCTGCTCGAGGCGGCGGTGGAACGGCTGGGTCACACACCGCGCTCCTGCGATGGCGGAGCGGCGGCGCTCGACGCTGTCGAAAACGCCGGCACCGCCCCGTTCGACGCCATGCTGCTCGACCTTGTCATGCCCGACATCGACGGGCTGACGGTGATGCGTTCCATGCGCGAACGCGATGTCAACATTCCCGTCATCGTGTTGACGGCGCAGGGCGGCATCGATGTGGTCATCACCGCCATGCGTGCCGGTGCCTTCGATTTCCTGGTCAAGCCCGTCTCGCCGGAACGCCTGGCAACGGCGCTCGACGCCGCGCTCAAGGTCAATTCCAAGAGGGTCTCCTCCGGCGACCACGACGGCGCCTCCGCCGTTCGCAACATGGTGGCGGGCAGCGAGGCCATGGATCGCGTCAAGACCCTGATGCGCAAGGCCGCCGCCACCGACATACCCGTGTTGATCGAGGGCGAGTCCGGCGTGGGCAAGGAGCTGATCGCCCGCGCCATCCAGGCCGACAGCCCTCGCAAGAACAAACCGTTCGTCGTCGTCAACTGCGGCGCAATCCCCGAGAACCTCATCGAAAGCATCCTGTTCGGCCACGAGAAGGGCGCGTTCACGGGCGCGACGGAGAAGCACACGGGCAAGTTCGTCGAGGCCAACGGCGGGACGCTTTTCCTCGACGAAATTGGCGAACTGCCGCTTGACGCGCAGGTCAAGCTGCTGCGCGCGATCCAGGAGGGAGAGATCGAGCCCGTCGGTGCCAAGACGCCGAAGAAGGTCAACATCCGCATCATTTCGGCAACCAATCGCGACCTGATCGCGGCGATCAAGGAAGGCCGTTTCCGCGAAGACCTGTTCTACCGCCTCAACGTCTTTCCGATCATGGTGCCGCCGCTGCGCCAGCGCGTCTCCGACATTCCGCAACTGGTACATCACTTCATCGAGATGTACCGGCGCGAGGAACCGGCCTTCAGGGCGCGCGGCATCTCCCCGCGGGCACTTTCCCTTCTGCAGGCTCATGACTGGCCGGGCAACATCCGCCAGCTTCAGAACGCGGTTTTCCGCGCCATGGTCCTGTGCGAGGGCAACATGCTCGGCGAGGAGGACTTCCCCCAGATCTCGGCCCAGGTGCACGGCATAGATCCGAAGGAGCTCGAGGGTGCGGAGAAGGAGCCGACAGCGGAAGAGTCGGCATCGCCTCGGCGCGCCGAACTCGACAATGTCCCTTCCGCCTCGGCGGGGGACTGGATCGAGCCCGCCGGCAGTTGGGGAACGGTGCGATTGCTTGACGAGGACGGAAATGTGCGCCCGCTCGTCGAACTGGAATGCGAGGCGATCGCCTTTGCGATCGACCATTATGGCGGCCAGATGAGCGAAGTTGCACGCCGTCTCGGCATCGGCCGCTCGACGCTTTACCGCAAGCTCAAGGAATACAATCTCGGCGACACCGGCGTCGCCGCCGAGTGAAGCGCCTCGCGCCGCATTGACGCGGCGGGGCAGCCACGGCCTTCATGGCTTTGGTAATCATGTGTTTTTGCACCCGGCCTCACCTGGAATCCTGCCATCGTATTACCGCAATTTCTGGCCATCACACCGTCTAGAAAGGGGAAGTTCGGGGATTGGTACGTGCGCGATTGCCTTTCAGACGCATCCGTTCTGTATATTGCCGGGTATTGGTGCCATCGCCGCGATAACACGCGGTTAACCATGTTGCCGTTAGCTTCCGGGGAAGTTTTCTTGTTCCAGGTTGGTGCGTATTGAAACAGCGGGTGCCAAGAGAGGCGAAAGGCCTCCGGATAACGGTCGTGCGCTTGACCGCGCGCACGCTCGCGTTGCTCTGTATCGGCCTTTCGCTCACGCTGGCGGGATCGCTGTCCGCAAGTGCGGAAACCCGCACGCTGAAGCTTTACTATATCCATACCAAGGAACGCGCCGAGATCACCTTCAAGAAGGACGGCAAGTATATCAAGAGCGGCCTCGACAAGCTGAACCGCTTCCTGCGCGACTGGCGGCGGAACGAGCCGACGAAAATGGATCCGCAGCTCTTCGACATTGTCTGGGAAGCCTATCAGATGGTCGGCGCGAAGGACTATATCCACGTCGTTTCGGCCTACCGCTCACCTGCCACGAACGAGATGCTGCGCAGGACCCGCGGCGGCCAGGCCCAAAAGAGCCAGCACATGTACGGCAAGGCGTTGGATTTCTATATCCCGGGCGTCAAGCTGTCGAAGCTCCGCGAGGTCGGTTTCAAGCTGCAGGGCGGCGGCGTCGGCTATTATCCCAAGTCCGGGTCGCCCTTTGTGCATTTCGACACCGGCAACGTGCGCGCCTGGCCGCGAATGAGTCGATCCGAGCTGACCCGCCTGTTCCCTGATGGCAAGACATTGCATCTGCCGCCGGATGGAAAGCCCCTGCCCGGCTACCAGCAGGCACTTGCAGCATACAAGGCCCGCAAATCTCGAGGTGACGCGACCGCGCTTGACGTGGGTAGCCGCAGATCCGGCGGCGGCCGGAACCTGCTCGCCGCCATCTTTGGCGGCGGCGCGGACGAGGAAGAGGACAACATCGAGGCCGCCGCGCCGGTCGCCCGCAGGACGACGGTCGTCAAGGCAGCGCCGCCGCCCGATACACAGTCGCCGAGCGCGCTCATCGCGGCATTGGCACCCCGCAAGACGCCGTTGCCGCAGTTCGCACCGCGACCGCAGGGCACCATACCGGTAGCACCGCCCGAACAGGTGATTGCCCTGGCCGAGCCGGTCGCGGAATCCGTTCCGGTCCCGGCCGACATACCGCTTCCCGAGCCCAAGCCGGAAGACATACTGGTCGCTGCGGCGGATCCCGGCCTGCCGACGCGCCGCTCCGCCGCAGAGATCGAGGCTGCGCTCGATGCCGCGGCCGACCGTCCGGCAGACGCCGACCTGCGGCAGACCACGGTCGAAGCCCTGCTGGCTGCCAACCGCGACAACGCAGCAGAACCGCCTGCCCCGTCCCCTGTTCCGCTGCCCTCCGCCGCACCGCGGCCGCAGACAGCGGAGCGCGCACCGGTCGAACTGGCTGCGCTGGCAAGACCCGTTCCCCGGGATGACGTGAACGCGGGCATTCCCGTTTCCGCCGCCTATGCACCAGCGCCGAACCCGCGCCCGCGGCCTTCCGAACCGGACAGGACCGCGGTCGCTTCGCTTCCCGTGCCGGACGATCCGCGCGCCCTGGCCATGCTTGACACCGGCGTGGCGACAACCGGGAAGACAGCACGTCCGGCGCTCCGGGAAGCGTCGGCGCGCGACGCCCGCAAGCCCGTGGAGATCGTTCCCGCCGACCAGATCGACCCGGCCCGCTTCGGAAGCTGGACCACCGCGCAACTGTCAGTCACCGATTACGGCCGCCCGTCGGAAAGGCCTGTCTTTATCCGGAATGCCCTCCGCGAAGCCCCGACGACGGTCTATACCGAGGGCTTCCGCAGGGAGGCGATGCCCGACCCGCGCCGTTTCTCCGGCAACGCTGTGACCTTCCTGACCGTTGCGAAATTCGGAGGCGGGACCGGGGGTGACGGTCAGCCGCTCACATTGCAGATCCCGCCCGCCGAATGACGGTTGCTCCTAGCGGTCTACCACCGCGACAAACCCCTCGAACTGCGGGTGCCCGGCATACATGCCCTTGTTTCCGCCCGCATTCCTGTGCGCGGCGCGGAAATTCTCCGAGTTCGTCCAGTTGACGAAATCCTCCTCGCTTTCCCAGATCGTGTGCGAAGCGTAGAGCGTCGTCCCGGCCTCCTCGTCCCGCGGGCCCTTCAGGAGATGGAAAGACCTGAAGCCGGGCATTTCCGCGAGGCTGGAATTCCGGTTGCGCCAGACATTCTCGAACGCTTCCTCGTGGCCGTCATTGATGCGAAATCGGTTCATGGCGACATACATTTGCTGGTTCCTTTCCTTGATTTGACTTGACGGATTCGGGCTTCACCGTCTGACTTCGACGGGGATTACGAATTGGCGTTTCGCGCCCGGGGGAGGCGGCGGAAACGGAGCCGAGCGGCGAATATGGTCCAGCGCGACCTTGTCGACCGCCGGAGAACCGGAACTGGCAACGACGCGAGCGCTGGCAAGACCGCCATTGGCGGTGATCGAAAAGCCTATCCGGGCCACGCCGCTGCCCCCGGCTCGCTTCTGGCGCGTCCGCCGGATTTTGGAATAGACCTTGCCCGGATAGTTCGAAGCCTTGGCGTTGCCGGCTCTTGCGGCCGTACCGGCACGAAGCTTTCCGCCGGACTTCGCCTTGGCCTCGACACGTCCGTCCGAGCGACCTGTACGCGCGTTGCGGTCGGAATTCCCGCGGGCGGCATTCGCCACCTTGGCGCGCTCGATCTTCCTTCTCGGCTGCGACTCCCGGGCTTTCGCAAGTTTGCCTTCGTCCCCGGGCCGCGGCGGACGCGCAGTGGGAACGGGTGTCGCGGACGTGTCCGCCAGGGCGCGGACAGTCTCCGTGACGTGGCTTGGCATCAGGGCGGCCATATCCCGGGAATCGGCGGGCAGTTCACGTTTCGCGACCGGATTTGCCTCGACGGGTTGCGTCTTTTCCGGGGGAGCCGGCTGTTGCGCTGCAACGGGCACTGTTCCCGCAGCCACCGCCGGAACGGTCGGTATTGCCGCATCGGAAGTAGCGGCCAACTCCGCTGCCGTGGGAACGACGGATACAATTTCCGCGGACCGCGCGGGCTCGGTGACGGCTGGCCGGACCGGTTTCATGCTCGGCGCGACCTCGGCCTCGACGCGGTTTGCAGGCAGCGGTCTGGCGGGAATCACGTGATCGCTGCCCTGTAGCAGGTCCTCGAAACTCGAACCAAGCATGGCGATCTGTGCCGTCTCGCCGCCCTCGACAAGAACCGGCGGCGCCGAAGGGGTCGCGACCATGGCAGCGGCAAAGTGGATACCGAGCGAAGCCGCGACTGCAACTGCGATTCGCACGAACTGGCGATGCTTCATTCGAGATTCCGTTCGGCAACGATGAACACACGGCTTGCCCCGGCATCGCGCAGGGCATTGCCGATCTCGACCAGCCTGACTGCGGGAAGATCGCGATCGGGTACCAGTCGCACCACGGTATCGCCCTGCTCCAGCGTTTCTCCGGCCACGGAAAGCGCATCTGCCGGTTCAACCGGTTCGCCGCGATAACTGATCGTCCCGTCGGCATGGATAACCAGCGCGTCGGGCGGCTCGCGCCCTTGCAGGTCAGCCGCCTTGACCAGGGTCACATCCCGGTCGAGCGGCGGCGACAGCGTCCCCGCAATCAGGAAGAACACGAGCATCAGGAAGACGACATTGATCAGGGCGATCGTCGGCTCGGGCTTTCGTACGGATGAAGTCTCGGCGGCAAGACGCATGGCACGAACCTCAATGCACGACAGCGACGGCGAAACCGGGTACGCCTTTCAGGAGGGCATAGACATCGACGAAGCGTTGCGACACGGTTTCGGAATCCAGTGCCAGCAGCACGGTATTGGCGCCCTGTTCGGCCTGTCGTCCCAGGACGTCCGCAATATCCGCGAGTTCGACCTCTTTGCCGTTGAGAATCAGCCGGTCGTCGGAAAGGCGGAGATAGACCGGCTTGACCTCCCGCTCCGCGGCGGCGCCGGCGGCGGTCAGCTCGATTTCGCCGAACTTGGCAAAGGTCGACGACAGCATGAAGAAAAGCAGCAGCAGGAAAATGACATCGATCAGCGATGTCATCGAGATCGTGCCACGCCTTCGCTCTGCCAGCTCAAGCTGCATGAACCGGCGCCTCCCCCGTCATTCCGGTCGGTTGTTCGCGGGATATCGCAACCGGCTCGGCCAGTTGCACGGGATTGAGAATGATCGTCAGCGCACGCGCCAGAAGCTCGCGCTCACGCGCCACCCGGCTCTCGAACCAGGTGAGAAACAGCGATGTCGGCATGGCGACCGCCAGCCCGACCGCGGTCGTCAGGAGCGCAACCCATATGCCGCCGGCGAGCAGGGAGGGGTCGACCGAGTTTCCCGCTTCCTGGAGACTCCGGAAAGCTTCGATCATGCCCAGAACGGTGCCGAAAAGTCCGATCAGGGGTGAAAGCTGAGCAATTGCATCGAGCGCGCGAAACCCGGATTGCAACCTGGCAAGATAGGCAAATGCCTCCGCCTGGAGCCGCTCGCTGACGGCATCCTTCTCGTCGGACCCGGCTTCGGCGATCGTCGCCATGCCCTGGCGAACAAGGGCACCGGCGGCACTTCGACTTGCGGACAGATCGGATATTGCCAGCTGGCGATTGCCCGCGTTCCAGTGCGCCAGGGCACGGTCCATGTTGGTATGCCGGCCAACCCGCTCCACGAGGAATTGCCAGATCTTCGCAATGACCAGCGCAGCAGATATGACCGAGACACCGACCAGAACGGTCACGACAGGACCGCCAAGAGCCAGAAAATCCGCAATGCGTTGCAACGTGCCATCGATCATCGGCTTCATCCTGCCAACTCGACCGCGGTCTTCGACGTGACCCTCAGCCTGTCGATGCACTCATCGCCCGAAAGCCCGCTGCCGGAGCAGGACGCCGCGCCGTTGATAAGGACGCTGCCAATCGCCCCGCATTTCGCATTGTCGAGGTCGAACTGGCGCACGCGCTTGCGCCCCTCCGGCAGCGCCTGGAAATCGAACAGCGTCAGCCGGTCGACGACCCCGTCAGTCCCGATCAATACCGTCTCGTAGGCAAGCGCTTCGAGATCGGCCCCGAGACGGTTCTCGGCCAGGAACACGATGCGGCAGGATTCTTCGATCTGCTGCAGGGCATTCAGTTCCAGGGATAGATGCGGGGCCGGCGCTTTGTCCTGCGAAAAGACCGGCCCCGACAGGGCAAGGACGCACGCCAGGCTTATCGCGGCCCTGACTTGCCAGACGTGGGAGTGTCGTCCTGCCTGTTTCATGTGTAGATGATCCTCTCTTCACTTAGGCTGCGATCCCGCGACCGGAGTCGCCCATCGCGGGGCATTGAAGGGTTTCACGGCACAAACATGATATTTTTGCTCATGTTTGAATCCGATATAAAACAGGACAATCGGAGTCAAGTTTGCATTTCGAAACCCGCCCCCTTTGCTGATCGCCGCGGCCGGGGCCGCGGCGCCCTGCGAAAGCCTGTTCCACCATCCGCGTTAGAAGCGTTGCGTAAGCGTCACCTTGAAGGTGCGCCCCGGCTCGGAATAGTACGCCATCGGCTGGGCCGAGGATGACGTGAGATCGAGGTCACGCCACTTCACGGCGTCATAATATTCGGTATCGAAAAGATTGTAGACGCCACCCGACAAGCGGAATCCGTTCAGGTTTTCCGGCTCCCACCATCCGGTCAGGTTCACGATCGCATAGCCATCGGGCTTGAACGCCGCAGGCGATTCCGCGTCGACCGGCGCTACGCCGATGAGACGGGCATCGGTTCCCCAGGTCTCGGTTTCGTAGCCTATGCCCACAACGGCTTTCAGCGGGGCAACCGAGTCGATCAGGTCACCGGTATCCTCGTCCTTTCCGTGCGCAAGGGCGAACGCTCCGCTCAAGCTGAACCCGTTCTCGAATCGCTTGTGCAGTTCCGCCTCGAATCCGTAGATTTCCACGCGATCGAGATTCTCGTAGGTGGTGCTGAAGGAATAGCCCGGCACCGTGTAGCTGGTCTCGCTATCGATGAAATTCCGATACTTGTTGTAGAATGCCGTAATGCGGCCGCCTTGGTCTTCGTCGCCGAAATTCGCGCCGACTTCGAAGCCATGGCTCGTTTCGGGTTCGAGGTCGGGATTGCCGATCGACCGATAGAACGGCGCGTTGTCGTAGTTCAGGTAGAGCTGGCTGACATTCGGTGCCTTGAATGCCATGCTCCACTGCGCGAACAGCTGCAGGCCGGGATCGACCCGGTAGCCGGCGCGGAGTTTCGGCGAGAACTGGTAGTCGCTGCGTTCTTTGGGCAGCGTACCGGGAAAGTCGGCCGTGTCCCTGGGCTTGTAGTCATACCAGTCGTAGCGCAGGCCGGGCGTCAGGCTGAAACCGCTATCCCCGAACGAAATCTCGTCATCCACGAACAGGCCGACGCGATAGGCGTCGATATCCGGCATGTCGGACTTGTTGTTGTGGTAGAACATGCACGCGAACGGCGGCGGAGAAATCGTGTCGCAAGCGTCGTCACCGCTCGAATACTGTTCGAAGCGCGAAAGCGACATGTCGAGCCCCACGGAAAGAAGATGGGTTGAAGCGCCGACTTCGAGACTGCGCTCCGCCGCCCCCGTGAAGCCAACGGCATTCTCGGTCAGGTCGTTGCCACGCATCCAGTCACCCGCCAGCGAATCGACGCGCACACCTTCAACACCGGCGAAGGATTGCAGCCGCTGCCAGTACAGCTTGGCATCCGCCCGATCCACCAGCGCACCAGGGATCGGCGCCTCGTATCGATAGTCTATCGATACGCGATTGCGTTCATTGACATCTTCGCCGTCAAGTTCGGAATAGGTACTGCCTTCCTCGGTGAAGAGGTCTGTCGACGAATCATTGCGGAAACGTTCAGCGGTCAAACCCACCATATGACCGGCGCCAACATCCTGACGAATCTTGAAGAGCAGGTTGTGCTCGTCATAATCGACGGGATTCGGCTGGGAACGACCGGCCCCTGTGCCCCCGACCGTTCCCTGGTTATCCATCTCGTGGCCGCGTGTATAGCCGGCCTGCAGCAGGACGGATGTATCGTTTCTGCGCCCGGCGATCGCCACGACGCCCCCGATGGACTGATCCCTGCTGTCATAGGTTGTCCTGGCAATACCGCCAAAATTGTCATCTTCTTCCAGCAGATCGCCCGGCTCGAGCGTGCGCAAAACAACCGCGCCGCCGAGAGCCCCGGAACCGGCGCGACTGGAATCGGCACCGCGAACGATATCAACGGTCGAAAGGCTGGAGAAATCGAATGTATCGACACCGCCATCGGCGCTGTTCACACCGCTGCGCGCATCATTGACGAGAAAGGGTATCGGAATTCCGTCGATTGTTGTCAGGATGCGATCGGCTTCAAGTCCGCGAATATTGACGCCGCGACCCGCGGCCCCCGTGCCGATTCCCGGCTCGGTCGTATTACCCAGGTCGACGATGCTGTCTATCTGATTGCGCTCGATCTCTTCGTCCGTCGTCTGGGTTGCAAGCGGCGTACCGGCGACCGACCCCGCTTCCCTCTCCTTGCCCAACAAGATCAACCGCTGCAGAAGCGTCGGCTGCCCGGAATCCACGACGTCTTCCTGTGCGACAGCCGAAGATGCCATGCACAAGACTCCCAACGCGACACCGCCTGCCAAAATCGCTGACTTATGCCCCACCAACCCCATTGCCTTCTCCTGATTCTAAACGGGTAAAACGGCTTGCTGGCGGGCGGCTTGCTGGCCTTGTGAGTGAGAAACTGTCTAATCAAACTTGACACATTCACTCATGTATTGCATCCGATATGAAACATGACGATGAGAGTCAAGTTTGATTTTGACCTCCAGTCGCCGAGCCAGCGTTCCGGCCAGCCAGGCGTTTACGATTCAGCAGTGCGAGAATGATGACAGAGCAGAATAACCGGGTACCGGCACATGACGCCATGAACCCGCAGATAGGAACGCTTCCCGGCGGCATCGCCGTCTACAACAGCGCGCAGCTTTTCAATGGCGCGACCGAGATCTGCATCAACCATGACGGAACGATCTATCGGCTCAAGATAACCCGGCAGGGCAAGCTGATACTCAACAAGTGAGCTACCAGATGAATAGAGAAATCCGCCTTGCGCCGGAAGAAATCAGGTCGGCCAAGGCAGCCGAGCCGGAAACCCGCGAACGGGACCTGGCAAGCAAGCTTGGCATATCCGAAGGCGAGTTCACCGCGGCCTGGGAGGGCGAAGGTGTCACGCGCCTTTCGCCCGATCTCGATGCAATCCTGCCGCGCCTCGCCTCGGTTGGCGAGTTGATGGCGCTGACGCGCAATGAACACGCCGTTCACGAGAAAATCGGTGTTTACGAAAACTACACTCCGCGCGGACGGGTCGCGATGTTCCTTGGAAAGGCGATGGACCTGCGAATTTTCCGGGCGCATTGGGTGCACGCCTTCGCGGTAGAGAAGGACACCGCAAAAGGGATCGCGCGAAGCATCCAGTTCTTCGATGCGCACGGCGATGCCGTGCACAAGATCCATTTCCGCCACAACAGCGATCTCGGCGCTTGGCAGAAAATCATTGATGACGTTCGGATGCCGGAAAATGCGCGAATTCCCGGCTTCGCCCCGCACACCGAACGGGTACCGGCGACCGATCCGGGAGAAGAACTGGTTGAAGAACTGCGTCGGCGTTGGGCCTCAATCGAGGATACACACAAATTCCAGGGAATGATCGCGCGACTGGGTTTCAGGCGGTTGCAGGCGATCCGCTCAATAGGCGATCGATATGCTTGGCGTATCACCGACGACGCCATGGAGGCGCTGCTGAACATCGCCGCCAATGAACGTGTTCCGCTTATGGTGTTCGTGCGCAACCCGGGCATGCTGCAGATCCATTCCGGCTTGATCGCCAACGTCAGGCGTACCGGGGACTGGCTAAACGTCATGGATCCCGATTTTCACCTCCATCTGCGCACGACGGCGATTGCCGAGTGCTGGGCACTAAGGCGCCCCTCCAGAGACGGTGATGTCCTGTCTGTGGAGGCCTATGATTCGACCGGTGACCGCATCCTGCTCGTCAATGGCATCTGGTCTGCCGGACAGGCAAACCGCCCGGACTGGCAGATGCTGGTGAATGGTTTGCCGCGCCATTCCGCCATCGCTACCGCATGAGGTTTCCGAAATGCTGCTTCTCATTCGCCATGCTCTGTCCGCCGGAAGACCGCGGAGCCTTCTCTGGTCCGCTGCCTGCGCAGCAATGGTCCTGCTTCTGCTTGTGACTCGCAATGCTTCGGCGGACGCGCAAGAAAGCCCGCGACGTATCCTGTCCATTGGCGGCGCGATCACGGAAATCGTCTTTGCACTCGGCGAAGAAGGCCGGCTTGTCGGGCGAGACTCGACCAGCACGTGGCCTGAAGAGGCACGCGAACTGCCCGATGTCGGCTACATGCGCGCCCTGGCACCGGAAGGTGTCCTGTCGATCCGGCCGGACCTGATCCTGGCAAGCGAAGGAAGCGGACCGCCCGAGGCCATCGACGTGTTGAAAGCCGCCAGCATTCCCTACGTCGAGGTGCCGCAGGAATATGACGCCGAGGGCATCGATGCCGCGATCCGGATAGTTTCCGAAGCGCTCGGCGTCCGCGAGAAGGGCGATGCTCTGCGTGCGGACCTGTCTGAGCAAATAACGGAACTTTCGGTTGCAGTCGCCGAAATCAAGCAAAGGAAGCGTGTGCTGTTTATTCTGTCCATGCAGGATGGCCGTATCATGGCTTCTGGCACCGGGACTGCCGCAGATGGCATACTCCGATTGGCCGGTGCAGAGAATGCGCTCACCGAGTTCGCGGGTTACAAGCAACTCACCGACGAGGCGCTGATTTCCGCCGATCCGGATGTCGTTCTGATGATGGATCGCGGGGACGGGTTCACGATTGACGACGAGGCTCTGTTCTCGCATCCCGGCCTGAAATCGACCCGGGCCGGAAGGAACCGCGCGTTCGTCCGCATGGACGGGCTATACCTGCTCGGCTTCGGTCCGCGCACGGCGGCGGCAGCGCTTGATCTGGCCAAGGCTTTGTACGGCAATGACCTTCGCTGATACCCTTGCCACTGTTCGGATGTCGCGGCGCAAGGGCGACCGTTCCGCCGCAGCGCGCGCGGCGATAATCGCGCTCGCACTTCTTCTCGTCCTTTCCTTCTTTTTCAGCCTGGCGTCGGGAGCATCCGGCGCATCGGCATGGCAGGTGTTTCTCGAGGCGGCGGGTCTGCGGTCGGGAACCCTCGATCTCGCCGACCGTATTGTCGTCTTCGACATCCGCATGCCGCGAGCGGTGCTCGGCGTGCTGATCGGGGCGGCTCTTGCCGTCTCGGGCGCGATCATGCAGGGCGTATTCCGCAATCCGCTCGCCGATCCCGGTATTGTAGGCGTCTCGGCGGGCGCCGGTCTGGGAGCGGTTGCTTTCATCGTGCTGCAAGGCTCAATTCTGGCACCTGTTGCAGCGTTTTTCGGCATCTACGCCATTCCATTCTCCGCCTTTCTCGGCGGGCTCGCGTCGACCCTGGTCCTCTACCGAATCTCGACAAGGCATGGACACACCTCGGTTGCCACAATGCTGCTTGCCGGTATCGCACTCGGCGCATTGTCCGGCGCATTCACAGGACTCCTCGTCTTCTGGGCAAATGACCAGCAATTGCGCGACCTGACCTTCTGGGGGCTCGGTTCACTCGCCGGCGCAACCTGGTCGAAGAACTTCATGGTCGCGCCTCTGATCTTGCCGGTCCTTTTCGCCCTACCGCTGATGGCGCGCGGGCTAAATGCGCTTGCGCTTGGAGAGGCCTCGGCGCGCCATCTCGGAACCGACGTGCAGCGGTTCAAGAACGCCGCAATTGTCTGCGTTGCTTCTGCCACCGGAGCATCCGTGGCCGTTTCGGGCGGCATAGGTTTTGTTGGAATTGTCGTACCGCATCTCCTGCGGCTCGCCATCGGCCCGGACCACCGCTACCTGCTGCCCGCATCCGCCCTTCTCGGCGCGACCCTGCTTCTGTTTGCGGACACGATCGCCCGACAAATCGTGGCACCTGCAGAACTGCCCATCGGAATTGTAACGGCCGCGGCCGGCGCACCATTCTTCCTCTGGATATTGCTGCGCAAGCGCGGCATCATTGACCTCTAGGACACCATGCTCGTTGCACAGAACATTGAGGTCCGACTGAGCCGGAAGAAGGTACTGGATGGCGTGAGCCTGACCGTGCCGGAGGGGCGATTGTCGGTCGTCATCGGTCCGAACGGCTCCGGCAAGACAACGCTTTTGCGGGCTCTGTCCGGTGACTTGCCCTATTCCGGACATGCCAGCTTGCATAGCCTCGATATCGCACGCGCAAAACCATGGGAACTGGCAACACTTCGTGGCGTACTGCCGCAATCGTCCAATTTGTCGTTTCCGTTTACCGTGCGAGAGATCGTAGGCCTCGGCACCCGCGAAGGGCTGACGGAAGATGATCGGGATGTTGTGTCGGCAGCCCTTGCTCGGGTGGACCTTGCTGGCTTCGAGGGCCGAATGTACCAGGAGCTTTCTGGTGGCGAACAGCAGCGCGTACAACTCGCCCGCGTCCTCTGCCAGGTCTGGTCACCAGTCATTGACGGCAAGGCACGCTACCTGTTCCTAGATGAACCGGTTTCGAGCTTGGACATCCGCCACCAGTTGCAGATCATGAATGTCGCGCGCGACTTTGCCGTCCGTGGCGGCGGCGTATTGGCAATCCTGCACGATCTCAACCTCACGGCGATTTATGCGGACCACGTTGTACTGCTGAAAAACGGGCGTATTCATGCTGCCGGTACGCCGGCTGATGTTCTGACCGCATCAAATCTGCAGGCGGTGTATGACTGCGAATTATCCGTGAATCAGCCGCCGCAGGCAGGCTCAATCTTCGTGCTGCCTCACCAAGCACATTCTGCGGCAGGACAGCCACAGAATTCGCCTTAGCGGATTGGTTGCCGACAACCGGAAAACGCGCCCCTTGCCAGACTATTCTTCCTCGGGCGCCGGCACCATTCCAAGCGCGTGAAGATAGAGATCCAGGACAGCCTCCTGTTCCATCCGTTCGTTCTGGTCCTGCTTGCGAATAGCAACGACCTTGCGCAGCACTTTCGTATCGAATCCGACGCCTTTGGCCTCGGCATATACGTCCTTGATATCGTCGGCGATCGATTTTTTCTCTTCCTCGAGACGCTCGATTCGTTCCACGAATGCACGCAACTGATCGCGGGCGACGCCATTCACGTCGGACATGGGCAGGCTCCTCATGAGTCGGAAAACAGGGCTCACCGATGCCGCATCACGCCATCATGGTCAACCGCGCTATACAGCCATGCACAGCTGCTTGGAAGCACCGTTCAGATAGGTGCTTTTTTCAGTTACGCTTGACGTCGAAAATGTGCTCAAGCTTGCGCGCCACAAGCCACGCGACCGGAACCCCGATAGCCGCACCCGCTACCGCGGCGATGGCTATATGCTGCGCCGAGAAAAGGTCCGCTGTCAGCAACATGATAACAACGATACCCATCAGCGTCGGTGCAGTGAGAAGGTAAGCGGCAAGAAACAGTGCGAACATGATCGACCCCCATCATCGCATGAGACATGAGGGATCATGAACGCCGATTGGCTCTGACGCCTTGCGCCAAGTCAAAGCGCTGCGATTCGTGCTGTAGAGCGTCAGCGCGGCAAAACCGTCTCGCCCATCAGGAACTTGTCGATTGCGTGGGCCGCCTGCCGACCCTCACGAATCGCCCAAACGACGAGTGATTGACCACGCCGTGCATCACCGGCAGCGAAGACCTTGTCGGTGGTTGTCCTGTAATCGAGGTCGTTGGCATGCACCGAGGTACCGCCACGCCGGTCAACGTCGATCTGCAACTTGTCGCCGAGTTCCGCGATCACGCCATCTTCCAGCGGACCCGAAAAACCGATTGCGATAAAGGCTAGATCCGCCCGGATATAAAATTCCGTACCAGCGATCGGCTCACGCTTCTCATCGACCTCACAGCATTTGACATGGGTCAGTTGCCCATTCTCGCCTATGAATTCCAGCGTAGCCACCTGGAATTCCCGTTGCGCGCCTTCCGCCTGGGATGACGACGTGCGCATCTTGGTCGCCCAGTACGGCCACACGGCAAGCTTGTCTTCCTTTTCAGGCGGCTGCGGTCGGATGTCGAGCTGGGTTACCTTCACCGCACCCTGACGGAACGCGGTGCCTATGCAGTCGGAGGCTGTGTCGCCACCACCAACAACAACAACATGTTTGCCGTTGGCGACGATCGGCTCCGACGCCCATGCGACCGAGCCGATATTCTCGCCGGCCACGCGCTTGTTCTGCTGCACGAGGTAGTTCATCGCCGGATGCACACCGGCGAGGTCGCCGCCGGGAATGCCCGCCTCGCGCGGCTTTTCCGAGCCGCCGCAGTAAAGCACGGCATCGAATTCCTCGATCAGTTCCGCGACCGGCTTGTCGACCCCGACATTGACATTGACGTGGAACGTCACGCCCTCGCCTTCCATCTGCTTCTGGCGCGCGTCTATATAGCGCTTCTCCATCTTGAAGTCCGGGATGCCGTAGCGCATCAGCCCGCCGATCCGTGCCTCGCGCTCGAACACGTGCACCTCGTGACCGGCGCGGCCGAGCTGCTGCGCCGCCGCCAGGCCCGCCGGGCCGGAACCGATAATGGCAACCTTCTTGCCCGTCTTCGTCGCCGCCGGCTGCGGCACGACATAGCCGCTCTCATAGGCCTTGTCGGCGATGGCCTGCTCAACCGTCTTGATCGCGACGGGAACGTCCTCGAGGTTCAGCGTACAGGCCTCCTCGCAGGGCGCCGGGCAGATTCGTCCCGTGATCTCGGGGAAATTGTTGGTCGAATGCAGGTTGCGGATCGCGTTGTCCCAGTCCCCGTTGTAGACGAGGTCGTTCCAGTCGGGAATCTGGTTGTTGACCGGACAGCCCGTCGGCCCGTGGCAGAACGGGATGCCGCAATCCATGCAGCGCGCTGCCTGCTTGACCACCTCCCCGTCCTCGAGGGGAATGGTGAACTCCTTGAAATGCCTGATGCGGTCGGACGCCGGCTGGTACTTCGGCGTCTGCCGGTCGATCTCGAGGAAACCCGTTACCTTGCCCATGATTGATCCCGCAACTATTCGATGACGACTGCCGTGCCCGACGCCGACACCATCAGCATCGAGCCGGAACCGGCCGCTATGTTTTCATAATCGAGGTCGACGCCGATGACCGCATTGCAGCCGCAACGAAGCGCTTCCTCTTCCATTTCGCGCAGCGCGATCTCGCGCGCCTCGCGCAGAGATTTCTCGTAGGCACCGGACCGCCCGCCAACGATATCGCGAATACCGGCGAAAAAATCGCGAAAGATATTGGCCCCGAGGATCGCCTCCCCGGTGACCACACCCTTGTATTCGACGATCCTGCGCCCCTCGATCGTGTTGGTTGTCGACACGATCATGGGCTACTCCGCCGCCACGTTGAGGCGCATCCGCTCCATTTCCTCCAGCGCACGCCGGTACTCGACCGGCATCACCTTCCGGAACTTGCCGCGGAAGCTCTCCCAGTTCTCCAGGATGTGCTCCGCGCGGGTCGAGCCCGTCAGATGCCGATGCTTGGCGATCAGCTGCAACAGGCGCTCCTCGTCATGGCGCGTCATGTCGCCGGAAACGTCGACCCTCCCCTTGTGCATCAGGTCGCCGCCGTGATGGTGCAACTTCTCGAGGATGTCGTCCTCCTCCGGGACCGGCTCCAGCTCGACCATCGCCATGTTGCAGCGGGTCTCGAAGGTGCCGTCCTCGTCGAGCACATAGGCGACACCGCCCGACATTCCCGCGGCGAAGTTGCGGCCCGTCGAACCCAGCACCACGACGACACCGCCGGTCATGTACTCGCAGCCGTGATCGCCGACGCCTTCGACGACCGCGGCCGCACCGGAGTTGCGCACGGCAAAACGCTCGCCGGCAACGCCCCGGAAATATGCCTCGCCCTGGATCGCACCATAAAGCACGGTATTGCCAACGATGATCGATTCCTCCGGAACGATCCTGGCATTTTCCGGCGGTCGCACGATGATCCGGCCGCCGCAAAGGCCCTTGCCGACATAATCGTTGCCGTCACCGATCAGGTCGAAGGTAATGCCATTGGCCAGGAAGGCGCCGAAGGACTGTCCCGCCGTGCCACGCAGGGTCACGTGGATGGTACCATCCTCCAGGCCCTTGTGCTTGTGCCGCTTGACCAGTTCCCCCGAAAGCATCGCCCCGGCTGAGCGATCGGTATTGTGGATCGGCATGTCGATGCGAACCTGTTCCTTCCGTTCCAACGCCGGCATGGCCGCCTCGATCAGCTTGCGATCGAGGATGTCGTCGATCGGGTGCTTCTGGCGTTCTGTCCAGTAGATCGCGCGCTTCTCGGCCTCGGGCTTGTAGAACACCTTGGAAAAATCGAGACCGTGCGCCTTCCAGTGGTCGATCAGCGCTTCCTGCTCCAGCAGCTGCGTCTCGCCGATGATGTCGTCGAGCCTGGTATAGCCCATCTCGGCCAGCAGTTCGCGCACCTCCTCGGCCACGTAGAAGAAGTAGTTGACCACGTGCTCGGGCGTGCCCTTGAAACGCTTGCGCAGCACCGGGTCCTGCGTCGCCACGCCGACCGGGCAGGTGTTGAGGTGACACTTGCGCATCATCACGCAACCGGCCGCGATGAGCGGCGCGGTCGAGAAGCCGAACTCGTCGGCCCCCAGCAGCGCGCCGATGACAACGTCCCGGCCGGTGCGAAGCCCGCCGTCGACCTGCAAAGCCACGCGGCTGCGCAATCCGTTCAGCACCAGCGTCTGGTGCGTCTCGGCAAGGCCCATTTCCCACGGGCTGCCAGCATGCTTGAGCGACGTCAGCGGCGAGGCGCCCGTGCCTCCGTCATAGCCGGAGATGGTGATGTGATCGGCGCGCGCCTTGGCTACGCCCGCTGCAACCGTGCCCACGCCGACCTCGGACACCAGCTTGACAGAGATGTCGGCGGCCGGGTTGACGTTCTTGAGGTCGTAGATCAGCTGAGCCAGATCCTCGATCGAATAGATGTCGTGGTGCGGCGGCGGCGAGATCAGGCCAACACCCGGCGTGGAGTGACGGGTCTTGGCGATGGTCGCGTCGACCTTGTGGCCGGGCAACTGTCCGCCCTCGCCGGGCTTGGCGCCCTGCGCAACCTTGATCTGTATCATGTCGGAATTGACGAGATACTCGGTCGTCACCCCGAACCGTCCCGACGCGACCTGCTTGATCGCGGAGCGTTCCGGATTCCGCGTGCCATCGGGCAGGGGATGGTACCGGTCCGGCTCCTCGCCGCCCTCTCCGGTGTTCGACTTGCCGCCAATCCGGTTCATCGCGATGGCGAGCGTCGTATGCGCCTCGCGGGAGATCGAGCCGAAGCTCATTGCGCCCGTCGAAAAGCGCTTGACGATTTCGGATGCCGGTTCGACCTCGTCGATCGGAACCGGCTTGCGCCCGGCTTCATTCGCGTTCCGGATATGGAACAGGCCACGGATCGTCTTGGCATGACGCGCATCGGCATTCACCTGATCCGAGAATTCGCGGAATTTTTCCGGCAGGTTCCTTCGCACCGAATGCTGGAGCGAGGCGACCGCGTCCGGCGTCCAGACGTGTTCCTCGCCGCGGATGCGGTACATGTATTCGCCGCCGACCTCCAGCGCATTGATCAGGACGGGATCGTTGGAGAATGCCGACTTGTGGCGGCGCACGGTTTCCTCGGCGACCTCGGCCAGGCCGATGCCCTCGATCGTCGTTGCCGTGCCGGTGAAGTACTTGTTCACGAAGTCGGTCGAAAGTCCCACCGCATCGAAAATCTGCGCGCCGCAATAGGACTGGTAGGTCGAGATGCCCATCTTGGACATGACCTTCAAAATGCCCTTGCCGATCGACTTGATATAGCGGGAGACCACCTCGTAGCGGTCAACCTCGGGCGGGAACTCGCCCTTGGAATGCATGTCGAGCAGCGTGTCGAAGGCGAGATAGGGGTTGATCGCCTCGGCACCGTAACCGGCCAGACAGCAGAAATGATGCACCTCGCGCGGCTCACCGGATTCCACGACCAGCCCGACCGAGGTTCTCAAACCCTTTCGGATAAGGTGGTGATGCACGGCCGCCGTCGAAAGAAGTGCCGGAATCGCGATCCTGTCCGGGCCGACCTGGCGATCGGACAGGACGATGATGTTGTAGCCGCCATGCACGGCCTGCTCCGCGCGTTCGCACAGCCGGTCGAGCGCCGCTTCCATCCCGGCCGCGCCTTCGCTGGCCTTGTAGGTCGTGTCCAGGGTCTTGGAATCGAACAGGTCTTCGGTATGACCGATGGAGCGGATCTTTTCCAGGTCGCCGTTGGTCAGGATCGGCTGGCGAACTTCCAGCCGCTTGCGCTTGGACAGTCCTTCCAGGTCGAAAATGTTCGGGCGCGGTCCGATGAAGGACACGAGGCTCATCACCAGTTCCTCGCGGATCGGGTCGATCGGCGGGTTGGTGACCTGGGCGAAGTTCTGCTTGAAATAGGTGTAGAGCAGTTTCGACTTGTTCGACATCGCCGAGATCGGCGTGTCCGTGCCCATCGAGCCGATCGCCTCCTGGCCGGTCGTGGCCATCGGCGCCATCAGGATCTTGACG
Organism: Oricola thermophila; assembly: GCF_013358405.1. Lineage (NCBI taxonomy): Bacteria > Pseudomonadati > Pseudomonadota > Alphaproteobacteria > Hyphomicrobiales > Ahrensiaceae > Oricola > Oricola thermophila. Next base: position 3,897,965 of record NZ_CP054836.1, on the reverse strand, counting down.
TCTTCCTGGGTATAGCCGAAGGCCTGCTGGCGATCGAGCAGGCTCACGTCCTCGCGCACCGCACGAGGCGCGACGGGCTTGAGGTCCTCGAGAATCAGCTGCGTGTTTTCCAGCCACTCGCCATAGGGGTGCATCTCCGCCATCTGACGCTTGATCTCCTCGTCGGAGACGATACGCCCCTCTTCCATGTCGATTAGCAGCATCTTGCCCGGCTGCAGCCGCCACTTGGTGACGATCCTGTCGTCGGGCACCGTGATAACACCGGCCTCGGAGGCCATGATGACGAGGTCGTCGTCCGTGACGATATAGCGAGCGGGCCGCAGACCGTTGCGATCGAGCGTGGCGCCGATCTGGCGCCCGTCGGTGAATGCCACGGCGGCGGGGCCGTCCCACGGCTCCATCAGCGCGGCGTGATACTCGTAGAACGCCTTGCGCTTCTCATCCATCAGCTTGTTGCCGGCCCATGCCTCCGGGATCAGCATCATGACCGCATGCGCGAGCGAGTAGCCGCCCTGGACGAGGAATTCGAGCGCATTGTCGAAACACGCCGTATCCGACTGGCCCTCGTAGGAAATGGGCCAGAGCTTCTCGATCTCGTCGCCGAACAGTTCGGACTGGACCGACGCCTGCCGCGCCGCCATCCAGTTGACATTGCCGCGCAGCGTGTTGATCTCGCCGTTATGGGCGACCATGCGGTAGGGATGCGCCAGCTTCCATGACGGGAAGGTGTTGGTGGAAAACCTCTGATGCACCAACGCCAGCGCGGATTCGAAACGTTCGTCCGTGAGATCCTTGTAATAGGCGCCCAGCTGATAGGCCAGGAACATGCCCTTGTAGACGATGGTGCGCGACGACATGGACACCGGATAGAAGCCGTTGTCGCGGCCCTGCGTTTCGGCATGGATGCGGTTGGAAATCACCTTGCGCAAAATGAACAGACGCCGTTCGAAGGCGTCGCCGCCCTCGCGATCGTCGGCCTTGGCGATGAAAACCTGGCGGTGCACCGGCTCGGTCGCCACGATTTCCGGCGCCTTGGACAGCGAGGAATTGTCGACCGGCACATCGCGGAAGCCGATCAGTTCCTTGCCCTCCTCGGCAATCACCTGGGTGATGATGTTCTCGATGTGCGCGCGCAGTTCGGCATCCTGCGGCAGGAAGAAGTGGCCGACCGCATAGTCGCCCTCCTTCGGCAACTCCACGCCTCGCTCCGCCCATTCGGCGCGGAAAAGCGCGTCGGGAATCTGCACCAGCATGCCGGCGCCGTCGCCCATCAGCGGATCGGCGCCCACGGCGCCACGATGGGTGAGGTTCTCCAGCATGGCGAGCCCTTCGGACACGATCTTGTGCGTCCGCTCGCCCTTCATGTGCGCGATGAAGCCGACACCGCAGGCATCATGCTCGTTGCGCGGATCGTAAAGTCCGCTAGGACCCGGCAGGCCGGACGTGGTTTTGCGCGCCGCCGCGGTCTTTGCCGTCGCCTTCCCGTCCGCATGGGCGGGTCCGGATGCAAACATCCTGCTCATCGCTCAATCCTCCGTCTCGGCGCTGACGCGCGTTTTCCTTGCCCTATCTAGCATTTCGGGACCCGCACCGACACCCGCCCGGCCAACCGGCGCTTCGACGCTGCACCTGCCGAAGCCGGTGAGATCGGTATGCTGCTCGCCAGGATCTGATCGGGGCCCTGCGCCTGCAGACGCGTATACGGACCGAACGGAAATTGCCATGCCGTTCGACCCGAAATGCAAAATAGGACAGCAATGCTGTCATATTCCTATGGCAGATAGCGGGAAATTTCTCAAGATGCAATTGCAAAAAAATCGCGCAGGAAAGGATCGAAAATGTCGCAGAAACGATGTTTCGGGTTACATCGTTTCGCGATATCTGCCGAAGGTCCGTTGCTGAACCATTCCTGGGAGATCCGCCATGTATTTCGCTTCCGACAACTGGGCAGGCGCCCATCCGGCCATTTCCGCCGCCCTGACCGAACACGGAAGCGGCTTTCACGCCGCCTATGGAACCGGCCCGCTCGATCGCGAGGCCGAAAGGCGCCTGGCCGAGATCTTCGAGCATGAAGTTTCCGTCTGGTTCCTGCCTACCGGAACGGCGGCCAATTCGCTGGCGCTTGCCGCGGTCAACCGCATAGGCGGCGTCGCCTTTGCCCACGCCGACGCCCATGTTCGCGAGGACGAGGGCGGCGCGCCGGAGTTCCTGACCGGCGGTGTGCGCGTGCGCCCTGTACCCGGCAGCTCGGGCAAGATCGATGCGTCGCGACTGCGCGAGGAGATCGAGCCTTTCTCTCCGGGCACGGTCAACATGGGCCGCGCCATGGCTGTCTCGATAACCCAGGCAACCGAGATCGGCACGGTCTACGGATTGGAGGACATCACCGCGATATCGGGGGTTTGCCGCGATCATGGCCTGCCGCTGCACATGGACGGGGCCCGTTTCGCCAATGCTCTTGTCTCGCTCGATTGCTCGCCGGCGGAGATGACATGGAAGAGCGGTGTGGACATCCTGTCCTTCGGCGGCACCAAGAACGGCTGCTGGTGCGCCGAAGCGCTGTTGTTCTTCGATCCGGAAATGGCGCGGGACATGCCGTGGCTGCGCAAGCGCTCGGGGCAGCTGTTCTCAAAGTCGCGCTTTGTCGCTGCCCAGTTCCTGGCCTATCTCGAAAACGGCCTCTGGCTCGAACTCGCCCGGCACGCCAATGCCATGGCGGCCAGGCTCGCCGCGACGATTGAAAACAGCAACCGCGCGCGACTGGCATGGCCGCCGCAGGCAAACGAGGTGTTCGCGATCCTGCCGGTCGGCGAGTACGATCGCCTGCTTGCCGCCGGCGTGCATTTCCACGACTGGCCGGAACCGGCCGGCGAGAACACCGGGCTGGCGGAAGGCGAAACGCTCGTGCGCATGGTCACCAGCTTCGAAACGAAGGAAACGGACATCGCCCGATTTTCCGAATTGCTCGACGCGTGAGTTCATCTCGCGCGCTCAACTTTCCCTCACACGGAAGTGACGGCGGATAACGTCGCCTTGATTTCCGTTTTATTGGCCACTCTGCGACTCCTGCGTTTGCCGGGCGGAAAAGTCCGGCCCGAACATTCAGAGGAGTTACACATGTCCAATGCTTCCAAGTCCGCACTTTCCGGTGCCGTTCTCGCCGGCGCGGTTGCTGCCGCCCTGTCAGGCGCCCAGCTTGTTACCGCCACTGATGCGGCCGCCGCCAATGTGAAATGCTACGGTGTCGCGTTGGCCGGCCAGAACGATTGCGCAGCCGGACCGGGCACGACCTGCCAGGGCACCTCGACCATCGACTACCAGGGCAACGCCTGGAAGTATGTCGAGGAAGGCACCTGCACGTCGATGGAACTGCCGGACGGCCGCACCGGCTCGCTCGAGCCGCTCGACCGCGACCTGCCGGCCTGATTTCGCCCGACCTGCCGCAAACCGGAGATTTCGCCATGACCACGACCCCTCTTCGCGAAGGTTCGTCCGAGGCCCCGCCCCAGGCTGCCGGCGGCTCCCGGTTTGCGGCCAGCACCGCCCGTATTCCGGCCTCGGCCGGGGTCGGCTTCAAGCATGCCCATCTCGACGCAATCCTGTCCGATCCCGGCCCGGTCGGATTCCTTGAGGTCCATGCCGAGAATTACATGGGCGACGGCGGCTTTCCGCACCGGGCGCTGGAGCGCGTACGCCGGGACTTCCCGCTCTCGCTGCACGGCGTCTGCATGTCGATCGGCGGGCCGCGACCGCTGAGCGCCGACCATCTCGACCGTTTCAGGGCGCTGGTCGAGCGCTACGAGCCGGCGCTCGTCTCCGAGCATCTCGCTTGGTCGACCCACGACGAGGTGTTCATGAACGATCTGCTGCCCCTGCCCTACACGGAGGAGACGCTGGGACACGTCTGCGCGCATGTCGAACGGATGCAGGACCACATCGGCCGCCGGATACTGCTCGAGAATCCGTCGACCTATGTCGTCTTCGACAACTCGACGATGAGCGAGACCGACTTCCTCCGCGAGATCGTGCGCCGTACCGGCTGCGGCCTGCTGCTCGACGTCAACAACGTCTTCGTCTCCGCCACCAATCACGGCTTCTCGCCGATGTCCTACCTCGTGGACTATCCGATGGAGCATGTCGGCGAGATCCACCTCGCCGGACACGCGGTACAGGAAGACGACGAAGGCGATCCGCTGCTGATCGACAGCCACGACGCGCCCGTTGCGGACGCGGTCTGGGACCTGTTCTCGGTCGTCGTCCGGCAGTGCGGGCCCGTGCCGACCCTGGTCGAATGGGACTCCGATCTGCCCGACTGGCCGGTATTGCGTGCCGAGGCCGAGGCGGCGGACCGCATTCTCGACGAGGCCGCGCGCACCTTCATGATGGGCAAGAGCCATGCGACCGGAAGCTGACCATCCCGCCCTGGACACCGCGGACTTCTGCGCATCGATCCTCGACCCGCGCCACGACGAGCCGGCCCATGTCGTCGGTCCGCGCGGCAAGAAGGCGGTCAGGCGCTTCAATGTCTACCGCAACAACGTCACCGTCAGCCTGATCAACGCGCTTGCCGACATCTTCCCGGCGGTCAGGCGCATCGCCGGCGAGACGCTGTTCCGCGACATGGCGCGCGAATTCGTCCGCGCCCATCCCCCGGTCTCGCCGCTGCTGTTTCTCTACGGCCACGAATTTCCAGCCTTCGTTGAAACGTTCGAGCATACCCGCCGGATGCCCTATCTTGCCGACGTCGCCCGGCTCGAGCGCGCCTGGCTCACGGCCTATCACGCGGCCGATGTGGAGCCGCTCGCCCCCGCCGTACTCGGCGAGATCCCGCCGTCCGCCCTGGAGAGCGTGACCTTCGCGCCGCACCCCGCCACCGGTCTCGTCATCTCGGAATACGCGGTCTTCGACATATTCGACGCCAACCGCAATCACGAGACCGTCGGCCGCATCGACGCCGCCCGCGCACAAAGCGCCCTGGTCACGCGCCCCGGCCATGAGGTCATTGTCATTGCGCTCGACGACGGCCACGACGCCTTTTTCTCGTGTCTCATTCAGGGTGGCGCGCTCGGCGAAGCCGCCGCCGCCGGCCTCGCCAAGGCCGGGTCATTCGACGTCGCGTCGGCGATCACGGGCCTTCTGAGCACCGGCGCTTTCGCCGCGGTCGCGACACAATAGCCAAACGGGACAAGCACAATGAGCGACATCGCCGATACGAAAGACGTGCAGGACGCTTTCCTTCCCGCGCAGGTCAAGGCGCTCGCCAGACTGCACGACCGGATTTTCAGGAGCCTGGAAAACGGACTCTCGGGCTGGTTCAACGGCTTTGCCGCTCGCTTCGCCTTCGCCAGCCTGCTTCTCCTCTATTACCTGAATTCCGGCTGGAACAAGCTCGGGGACGGAGTCTTCGGTTTCCTCAAACCGTCGGTCGGCGCCTATGCGTCCATTCTGCCGCCAGTGTTCGAGGATCATGGCGCAGATGTTGACGCGATTCCGTTCTACTGGGATTTCGTGGTCATTCTCGGCACGATGGCGGAGATCGCGCTACCGCTGCTTATCGTGCTCGGGCTGTTCAGTCGCATCGCCGCGCTCGGAATGATTGCCTTCATCGCGGTGCAGAGCTACGTCGACATCGCCTTCCACGGCCTTTCCGGAAAATATGTCGGCGCGATGTTCGATCGCTTTCCCGATTCGATCATATTCGACCAGCGCATGATGTGGGTTTTCCTGATGCTGATGATCGTCGCCAACGGCCCCGGCCGGTTGTCACTCGACCATCTTCTGGCGCGACGCTTCCGCCAACCTTGATCCGTCATGAGAAAAGGCGGGGTTTCCCCCGCCTTCCCATCGCCGTGCCTGCCGGCAGGGAGGAACCGGCGCAACGGCGTGTGACCGGATAATTGGATCATTCCGCGAATGTCTCAGTTGACGGCCTTCGCCTCGATCTGCTTGCCATTCTTGTCCTGGCCATTCTTGATCGCGATCTTGCGCGGCTTCATCGCTTCGGGAATCTCGCGCTCGAGGTCGATATGCAAGAGACCGTTCTTCAGCTCGGCGGATTTCACTTCCACATAATCGGCGAGCTGGAAACGACGCTCGAAGGCGCGCGAAGCGATGCCGCGATGCAGAAACTCGCGCTTCTCCTCGTCCTTCTGTTCCGGCTTCGCGCCGGCGACAGTCAAGACATTGGCGCGGGCTTCGATCGACAGGTCATCCTCGGAAAAGCCTGCAACGGCCATCGTTATGCGATAGTTGTTCTCGCCCGTGCGCTCGATGTTGTAAGGCGGATAGGTCTGACCGTTGTGCTCCGGCTGGGCAAGCGTGTCCAGCATGGAGAAAAGTCGGTCGAATCCGACGGTCGAGCGGAAAAGGGGCGAATAGTCTACATGACGCATGGGTGTCCTCCATTCGTGAGCGACTGTGTTGCGTTTGGCATGCGCGGCCACCCTGCTCGAGGCGCAGCCATTGAATGCCAACGGACCCGTACGGCGTCCGCCCGATCTATCTGGTGATTCACCGAAACGCGTTCAAGGGCGCGGAATTTCCTTCCTGAACGCCAGATGAACAAGGCCTTCCGGTTCGGTTCAGCCGGGTTGGGCCATTGTGTCTCCACGCCTGATAACCGCCGGCCATCACGGGCCGGAACCGAAAGGGAGACCGATCATGAAGAATGTCATCGCCACTGCCGCTTTCGCAGCGCTTTTTTCCGCCGGTACCGTTTCCGCCACCTCGGCAATGCCGGTTGCCGCGACCGTCGCCACTCCCGCTAACGGTGTCCAGGCAAATCTCGTCGCTCAACATGACCGAGGCTACATCAGGCATCAACGTCGCATCCTGCCACGCCGTGCGGTCATCAAATCGCTGCACCGGAAAGGCTATCGCAACATCCGCAACATCCGGATGCGCCACGGAGACTACGTGCTGCATGCAACCAGCCGCCGAGGGCCGGTCCGCCTCGTCGTCGATGGCCGCACCGCTCGCGTCCTGTCACGCAAACCGTTGTTTCATACTCGCCATCGGCCCGGCGTGACCTTCCACGGCCGTACCGGCGGCTTCTCCTACCATTTCGGCATCCACTGACGCCAACTTCGGCCGAACTGTATCGTCCCTTCCTGTTCGGTCGTCACGCCGGGAGCGCTTTGCGGCGCTCCCGGTTTTTCTTTGATTTTTCCGACCGACACCCGTAGACCTTGTGCGGTTCGCATCAGGGCCGAATCCGCTTTTCATGACCACGCTTCGGTTTACAGAATCCAATCCGGCTCCGGATATCGCCGCCGATGGCCATGTCGAAACACCGGACGGTTTCTCTGTCCGGTATGCCCGGTTTCGCGCCGACGCCAACCCGGTCAAGGGCACTGTCGTCATCCTCCAGGGGCGCAACGAATTCATCGAGAAATACTTCGAGACGATCTCGGACATTCTCGATGCGGGCTTCGATGTGGTCGCCTTCGACTGGCGCGGACAAGGCGGCTCGCAGCGCTTCTTTCGCCGCATCGATTCCGGATATGTCGATTCTTTCGAACAATATGCCATCGATCTCGACACGGTCTTCGAACAGATAGTCCTGCCCGACTGCCGTCCGCCCTATTTCATTCTGGGCCATTCGAGCGGCGCCCTCGCAGCCCTATACACGGCCCCGGCCTATGTGAATCGGATACGCCGCATGGTGCTGAGTTCGCCGTTTCTCGGCTTGCCCGCGTCCGATTTCAAGCACGGCGCAACACGGGCCGTTACAAAGATGATGGGATTTCTGGGGCTGGGCAATCTCTACGTCTATGGCGGCTCGGCGGCGCGGTTGCGCAAGCCTTTCGAGATCAACCCGCTGACATCGGATTCCGACCGTTATGCCCGGAACACCTCCGTGCTGGCAGAACATCCGGAACTGGCCATTGGCGGTCCCTCCGCCTCCTGGGTATCGGCGGCGTTCAGGGCAATCGACGTGGTGAGCGACCCGGAACACATGGCGCGGACAACGACACCGACCCTAGTACTGATGGCCGGCGCTGAGAGCGTGGTCTCCAACGCCGCCATCGAGACCCTGACGACCAGGCTGCGTTCTGCATCCCTTCTCACCATTGACGGCGCCCGCCATGAACTGATGCAGGAGGCCGACATCTACAGGGAGCAGTTCATGGCTGCACTTCTGGCATTCATTCCCGGCAGCGGCGCCGAACCCGGCCTGCCGGCGGCCGGCTCTAGCGATTGAGAATGTCGAGAGCGGCTGCGTGCAGTTGCGGCGTCGCCGCAGCAACAACATCGCCACCATCGACTGCATTGCCGCCGTCCCACGTCGTCACGACGCCGCCTGCCTGTTCCACCAACGGGATAAGGGCCGCGATGTCGTAGGTCTTCAGCCCGGCCTCGATGACGATGTCGGCAAATCCGGCAGCAAGCATGGCAAAGGCGTAGCAATCGCAGCCGTAGCGGGCGAGACGCACCTTTTCTTCCAGGCGATCATAGGCATCTCGCGTCGCGCCGCTGAACAGCGCCGGCGTAGTCGTGAACAGTGTCGCGTCCGATACCGTGTGATTCTTGCGCGTCGCAAGCGTCACCGGCGTCGCGCCGTCCCGCAGCAACAGGCTCCTGTCGCCATCGGCGACAAACAACTCTCCGGTATAGGGCTGGGACATGAACCCGATGCGAGCAAGGCCATCGATCTTCAGACCGACCAGCGTTCCCCAGACCGGCAGACCGGATATGAAGGCACGCGTCCCGTCAATCGGATCTATGATCCAGACCAACGGGTGTTCGCTTCGTATCGTGCCATGTTCCTCGCCGACTATACCATGCTCGGGAAACTCATGCTCGATCAGCGATCGGATCGCTGTTTCCGCCTGTTTGTCGGCGGCCGTGACCGGGTCGAACCCCTCCGAATCCTTGTTCTCGACAAGGGCCGGATTGCGAAACAGGGGCAGGGTCTCCGCAGCAGCTGCGGCTGCAAGGCGTTGCAGGAAGGCGATATCGGGCAGTCTTCGAGTGTTCATTGTCCCCATCTGCTGAAAAATCCCGAAAACCACAAGCGCCGCAGAAAAGTTTCTGCGGTGCACATTGACATTTGTGCATCGCAACACGATCTTTGGGATGGCAGCACGCTGCCACGCCCTCCTTGGGCGTTTCCTCCCTAGATTTTGGCCGCATCAACCTTGATGCGGCTTTTTTTTTGCGACTGCCGCCTATTCGGCCGCGACTGAATAATCGAAGAAGTTGCTGTCAGGCAGGGACATGAGCTGCGATATGAATGAGGCGATGTCTTCCTGCAGAAGGTGAAAGGACGCCTTCTTGGTGATCGTCGGCTCATCCATGTAAAGTCCGCGATTGACCTCGATCTGCAGGGCGTGCAGTCCCTTGAGCGGGCGGCCGTAGTGCTCGGTGATGAAACCGCCGGCATAGGGCTTGTTGGAGGTCACCAGGTACCCCATTCCCGAAAGGATCGACATGGCTGCTTCGCTCAATTCCCGGCTGGCGCTGGTTCCGAAGCGGTCGCCGATGATGAAGTCTGGCCGGACACCGTCCTGCCCGTACCGTACGGACGCTGGCATGGAATGGCAGTCTATGAGCACCGCAAATCCGAAACGACGGTGGGTCTGCGCGAGAAGATCGCGAAGGGTCTGGTGATAGGGCTTGTAGATGTTGGCGATTCGCGCCTGCGCCTCGGCAACCGGCAAGCGTTTTCCGTAGATCTCGATCCCCTCGGATACGACGCGCGGGATGGTGCCCAACCCGCCGGCTACGCGGATCGAACGCGAATTGACGTAGGGCGGCAGCCGCTCGCCGAACATGCGCGGATCGAGTTCGTACGGTTCCCTGTTGACGTCCAGATAGGCTCGCGGGAAATGTGCCAGAAGCATCGGCGCACCGAGCGGCACTGCCCCCGAAAACAGCTCTTCCACGAAATAGTCTTCCGAGCGGCGAATGGATATCCGGTCCAGCCGGCTCATGCCAAGAAAGCGTTCCGGATAGTACCGGCCGCTGTGCGGCGAGTTGAATACGAATGGAACCCGCTGTTCGGCCGGCTGCCTTACTTCGAAGGCGGGATGATTGGTGAAATCCGGTTCGCAAAGCATGTTACGAAAAAACAGCGCCTCTGATTCCCGTGAGTTTACGGGATTGTTGACAGGAGGCTTCCGCCCTGTCCAGTCTGGCGCGTGTCGCGATGTTGTGAAAACTCTTGCCAATCATCGCAAATCGGGTCGAAATAAACCGGTTGTTTACGCTGCCCGGTCATGACTGTGGCAGCCAATTTCTACCTCGCTTTTTGCGTGGAAACAGAACAGGTTAATCATGAACCGCATTCTTCTCGCCGAAGACGACAACGATATGCGCGCCTTCCTCGTAAGGGCTCTGGAGAAGGCTGGCTACCAGGTCGTCGATTTTGACAACGGGGCCGCGGCCTACGAACGGCTTCGCGAAGAACCCTTCTCGCTGCTGCTTACCGACATCGTCATGCCGGAGATGGACGGCATCGAACTGGCACGCCGCGCCACCGAACTCGACCCGGACCTGAAGGTGATGTTCATCACCGGATTCGCCGCCGTCGCGCTCAACCCCGATTCGAACGCGCCGAAGGACGCCAAGGTGCTCTCCAAGCCGTTCCACCTGCGCGAGCTGGTCTCGGAAGTCGACAAGATGATCAAGGCGGCCTGACCGCCTTCACCGCGATGCCATATTTGTCGCAATTGCGGTATTGACCACCGGCATCTCTTGTGGTGTATGCCCGGCTCTGGAAGGGCGGTTAGCTCAGCGGGAGAGCACTTCGTTGACATCGAAGGGGTCACTGGTTCAATCCCAGTACCGCCCACCATTCTCCAGCCCCCTGCATTGATGGCAAGGCATCCCCGATCATCTTCGTTGCATGCGAATCACGTGAACGGTCGAATCGTTTCTGACATCCCGGACACGGCCGATCCGTTCGACTGCAGACGGGGTTGATTGCACCGGCGCCCCTGCGTAAGCAGGCGCCACCGAAACCTGGGCGTGGGAAAAGAGATGGCCACCATTACCGTTGACGATATTCCGGGCGCGATCGGTACAGAAATCGGGCGCTCGGATTGGCGGACAGTCACCCAGGAGATGATCAATCTCTTTGCCGACGCCACCGACGACCACCAGTGGATCCATCTCGATCCCGAGCGGGCAGCAAGGGAAACGCCCTTTGGCGGCACCATTGCGCACGGTTTCCTAACCCTCTCGCTGCTGTCGACGCTTGCATACGAGGCTCTGCCGCAGCTCGAGGGCTCGACGATGGGAATCAACTACGGCTTCGACAAGGTTCGTTTCATGGCGCCGGTCAGGGCCGGCGCGCGGATACGCGCGGTATTCAAGCTGGCCGATGCCGACATTCGCCCGTCCGGCCGCGTGATATCGACCTATGACGTGACGCTGGAAATCGAGAACGGCACGAAGCCGGCACTGGCGGCCACCTGGATCACCATGGCGGTGCTGGAGCGCCACTGATGCGTGGCTAGGCCGCGCGTGCCGCGTCGGTCAGGAAGTCGAAAGCATATTCGGAGAACGACCGCCAGCACTCCACGCGGAAGCTTTCCTCGTCAACGCGGTAAAGCACCACCTCGATCTTGCCGAGCACCGTGCGCGAGCACGCGCCCGCCGGGAAAGCCTCGATGGACAGGTCCTGCGGACATCCGGCGTTGATGACATCGGCTGCCGCGGGGCCGGATACGAGGATTGCCGTGTTCCGGTGCGAGATATCGACGGCGCTGTGCACCGCTTTTACCGAGGCGCAATCGGTCGACGGATCCGCAGATTCGTCTATCACCAGCCACTCGTCCGGGCCGAGCCACAGCGCGTGCCGGCTGCCGTTCGACGACGAAGTCTTCGGCTTTTTCGGCAGCGTCACGCCCAGGGCCTTAGACAGCGCGGCAACCGACGTTCCGCCAGCGCGCAGGCTGACGCGCCATGCCTCCGGCGCGGCTGCGATCGAGACTCCGGACCCGCCAAGCGTCTGGCCGGCAAGCGGAAGCGTGCGGAAAACAGCATTGTCAGCCATTGAGTCTGCCTCCTTCCTTGTCGAAGAACACCGTATCGCGCACTTCCACCTCGATCACCCTGTCAGGCATCGGTACGTAGAGCGTCTCGCCCATGCGCCTGAAACCGTTCTCGACCAGCGCCAGGGCGATCGGCTGTCCGCAATTTTCCGACCAGTAGGATGACGACACCCATCCGATGATCTTCATCGGCACGGGCTGGTTCGGGTCGGCGACGATCTGCGCCCCCTCCTCCAGCACGGTTTTCCCGTCCTTCACGGTCAGGCCGACGAGCTGGCGCCGGCCCTCCGCGACGAGGTCGGGACGCTTCAGTCCGCGTATGCCGACAAAGTCGGCCTTCTTCTTGCCGACCGCCCAGGAAAGTCCCGCATCGTGCGGCGTGACCGTTCCGTCGGTGTCCTGCCCGACGATGATGTAGCCCTTCTCCGCGCGCAGGACGTGCATGGTCTCGGTGCCGTAGAGACACATTCCCATGGGCGTGCCGCGTTCGTGAATCGCGTTCCACACCACGGGGCCGTAATCCGCCGGCACGTTGATCTCGTAACCGGCCTCTCCGGTGAAGGACATGCGGAACAGCCGGGCCGGTATGCCGCAGACCCTCGCCTCGGCGAAGCTCATGTGCGGGAAGGCCTCGTTTGAGAGGTCGACGCCCTCGACGAAGGGCTCCACGATCTCGCGGGCTTTCGGCCCCTGTACGGCGATCACCGCCCATTGTTCCGTGATCGAGGTCAGCCACACCTTGAGATCGGGAAACTCGGTCTGGAGATAGTCCTCCATGTGATGAAGCACGCGCGGTGCGCCGCCGGTCGTCGTCGTCACGTGGAAGCGATCTTCGGCGATGCGCGCCACCACGCCGTCATCGTAGATGAAACCGTCCTCGCGGCACATGATGCCGTAACGCAGCCTGCCCACGCCGAGCTTCATGAAGGGGTTGGTGTACATCAGGTCGAGGAATTTCGCCGCGTCGGGCCCGACCACCTCGATCTTGCCCAGCGTCGAGGCATCGAACATGCCGGCAACCTCGCGCACCGTGCGGCACTCGCGATTGACGGCGGCATGCATGTCCTCGCCGGAGCGCGGGTAGTACCAGGCTCGCTTCCACTGGCCGACATCCTCGAACACCGCGCCAGCCGCTTCCTCGGCCTCGTGCATCGGCGTCTTGCGCACCGGGTCGAACAGTTTGCCGCGCGCATGGTTGACGATCGCACCGAAGGTCGTCGGCGTGTAAGGCGGGCGGAAGGTCGTCAGCCCCACCTGCGGAATCGGCTTGCCGAGCGTCTCGGCGGCAATCGCCAGGCCGTGCAGGTTGGAAAGCTTTCCCTGATCGGTGGCCATGCCGTTGGTGGTGAAGCGCTTCACGTGCTCGATGGAATGCATGCCCTCCTGCACGGCAAGCCGGATGTCCTTCGCCGTCACGTCGTTCTGATAGTCGACGAAGGCCTTTACCATCTTGCCTTGCTCCGCGCCTGGACCAGCGCCGAGAGCGCTGCCCGACCATTGCCCGGCGCCGGAAACCTTGACCTTGAGGTTTGCATTTTTCGCCCTGGGGCGCACGGCCTTTGCCGCCTTCTCGCCGGCCGCAATGGCCTCGGCTACCGCTTCCGGGAGATCGTCGGTGCCGTTGCAAGCACCGACCGAAACTGCATCCTGCGGATATTCGCCTGGCAGGAAGCGGCCGCTTTCCTCGTCCCACACCACCTTGCCGCGCGATTGCGAATACATGTGGACCGATGGCGTCCAGCCGGCGCTCATGATCAGCGCGTCGACCGGGATTACCTCCGCCGGTCCTCCGTCCTTGCGCTGCACCGACATCGAGGCCACACGAAGCTTGCCGCCCGCGCCGGTGACCGCATGGCCGGTCAGGACGCGGATGCCGAGCGCCTTGGCCTCTTCCAGCAGGCCGCTGTCGGGATCGTCGCGCATGTCGACGATCGCCGGAATCTCGACGCCCGCCTTGCGCAGGTCGATTGCGGCCGCATAGGCGCTGTCATTCGCCGTGTAGACACCGACCTTGCGACCGATGGCGACGCCATGATGATTGAGATAGGTGCGCGCGGCCGAGGCCAGCATGATGCCCGGCCGGTCGTTGTTCGGAAAGAGCATGTGCCGCTCGATGGCGCCGGCGGCGATGATCACCCGTTTCGCGCGCACCTGCCAGAGCCGCTCGCGCGGCAGGTCCGGATTGGGCGCGGCGAGATGGTCCGTGACCCGCTCTACCAGCCCGACGAAATTCTGCGCATAGTAGCCGAACGCCGTCGTGCGCGGCAGCACGCGCACATTGTCCATGGCCGAAAGCCGCGCCGCTGTCTGCTGCGCCCACTCATAGCCTGGCATGCCGTCGATTCGGGACTCCTCCTCGAAATGCAACGCGCCTCCGAACGCCGCCCGCTCATCGCAGACGATGACGCGGGCGCCCGACTCCGCTGCGGCCAGCGCCGCCGACAGTCCGGCCGCGCCACCGCCGATCACCAGCACGTCGCAATGTGCGAAGCGCGATGCATAGTGATCGGGATCGGCCTCCGCCGGCGCCTTTCCGAGACCCGCCGCCTGGCGGATGAAAGGCTCGTAGATATGTTTCCACGCAGCTTTCGGCCACATGAAGGTCTTGTAGTAGAAGCCAGCCGAGAAAAGCGGCGACGCGATATCGTTGACCGCCCCGATATCGACGGTCAGGGACGGCCACCGGTTCTGGCTGACCGCTTCAAGCCCGTCATGAATTTCCTGCACAGTCGCCCGCACATTGGGGGTGTGCCGGGCCGCATCCCGGCGCACTCCAACGAGTGCCGACGGCTCCTCGGGTCCGGCCGAAAGGATGCCGCGCGGCCGGTGATACTTGAAGGAACGTCCCACCAGGTGCACGTCGTTGGCGATAAGTGCCGCGGCGAGCGTGTCGCCCTCAAGGCCCGAATAGCTCTTGCCGTCAAAGATGAAGCGCACTTTGTTCGCGGGCGTCAGCCGGCCCTTGCCGGTAATGCGATTTACTCCGGCGGTCGTCATTTCGTTCCCCGTCCCGTCTTTTCCGCTGCAGCGCTGTCGCCGATCAATGCCGCGATATCAGGCTTTGGTTCTCCGGCCTTGTAGGTCATGAGGAACTTGTCGGAGACCGTGTCGCGCACCGCGTTGAAGAAGCGTGCGCAACCATGAGCATGCCGCCAGCGCTCGAATGTGATGCCCTTGGGGTTGTCGCGGTAGAAGAAATACTGCGCGAATTCCTCATCGGATATCTCCGCTATGTTCCTCGGGCGCTCGATATGTGCCTCGCCAGCGTGACGAAACTCGATTTCGGGCCGATCTTCGTCACAATAGGGACAATGAACGAGAAGCATGTCGAAAACCTCAGTGCGCAACGGCGGCGGCTGCCGCCTCGTCGATCAACCGACCGGTGGTGAAGCGTTCGATCGTGTAGCCCGCATTGATCGGATGCGGTTCGTCCCGCGCAATCGTATGGGCAAAGACGTGTCCCGAACCCGGCGTCGCCTTGAAGCCACCGGTACCCCAGCCGCAATTTACGAAGAGTCCAGGCACGGGCGCCTTCGCGATTATGGGCGATCGGTCCGGCGTCACGTCGACGATCCCGCCCCAGGAACGCAGCATGCGCATGCGCGTGAACATCGGGAACATCTCGCAGATCGCGTCGAGCGTGTGATTGATTATGTGCAGCCCGCCGGTCTGCGAATAGGAGGTATACTGGTCGGTGCCGGCACCGATGACCAGTTCTCCCTTGTCCGACTGGGAGATGTAGGCATGCACCGTGTTTGACATCACCACGCAGGGAAAGCAGGGCTTCACCGGCTCCGACACCAGCGCCTGCAGCGGGAAGCTTTCCAGCGGCATGCGTACGCCGGCCATCTGCATGATCACCGAGGTATTGCCGGCAGCGACGACGCCGATTTTCTTTGCGCCGATGAACCCGCGCGAAGTCTCGACGCCGGCAACCTCGCCCTTCGCGCTGCGCCGGATTCCGGTCACCTCGCAGTTCTGGATGATGTGGACCCCGCGATCGGACGCCGCGCGTGCATAGCCCCAGGCGACCGCGTCATGCCGCGCCGTGCCGCCGCGCCTCTGCAGCGCCGCGCCCATGACGGGATAGCGCGCGGTCTTCGAGATATTGAGAGGCGGGCAGTATTCCTTCGCCTCTTCCGGCGTCAGCCACTCATTGTCCACGCCGTTCAGACGGTTGGCGTGAATGTGCCGCTTGAACACCTGCACGTCGTGCACATTGTGCGCCAGCATCATGACGCCACGGGGCGAATACATGACATTGTAGTTGAGGTCCTGGGAAAGGTTCTCCCACAGCTTCACGGCGTGGTCGTAGAGCGCAGCGGACTCGTCATACAGGTAGTTGGAGCGGATGATCGTCGTGTTTCGACCGGTATTGCCGCCGCCGAGCCATCCCTTCTCCAGCACTGCGACATTGGTGATCCCGTGTTCCTTGGCGAGATAGTATGCCGTCGCCAGGCCATGCCCGCCCGCACCGATTATGATGACATCGTATTCCTTGCGCGGTTCCGGCGATCCCCACTGCTTGTCCCACCCCTTGTGGCCGCGCATCGCTTCGCGCAGCACTGCGAACCCGGAATACTTCCGCATCGAGGTAACCCCGTTAGGTCGTCGTGATTCGGCCATGCAGGCACCCCCTGCACGCTGTCTGAAGGTAGCATTAACTGCTGCGAATACGACACCCTGCCCTTTTTGCGACGCCACATGGCGCGCACGGCAAGGGATCCGGCTGTCAGCGCGGAACAAAAAGAAGGCACGGGGATGGGGCGAATCCCGTGCCTTCTCGGTAGCCTGATCCGGAGGAATTAGGCCACCGAAATCCTTGACTCGGAGATCAGTGAAAGCGACGCGCCTCCCCGGGCAAACGGCTCGGTCCTCCGGAGACGGGTTACGTTACGTAATATATCGCATTTACTGCCTTGCGCGAGGAATTTTGGCGTCTTGTTTTCACAAATACGTGAGAATACATCTTGCACCCCGAATTGACGGAATCCGGCAACCCGGATAGTGGACAAAGTCGACCTTTTCTGGTATGCGCAGCCCGAATTCTGCGGCGAACTCGTCGCGGGGCCGGATTTTCGTGTTCCGGCGATCGATCAACACAATTGGAAAGTTGGGATACACGTGCAGGTTCTCGTACGCGACAACAATGTTGACCAGGCGCTTCGCGCTTTGAAGAAAAAGATGCAGCGCGAAGGCATTTTCCGCGAAATGAAGATGCGCGGACACTATGAAAAGCCGTCGGAGAAGCGCGCCCGCGAAAAGGCTGAAGCGGTTCGCCGCACACGCAAGTTGGCCCGGAAACGTGCCCAGCGCGAGGGCCTTCTCGGAGGCCGCGGTCGTTAAGCCGCGATTTCGTCTACTTTTGAATTGATAAGTGGCGTTGCTTTTCAGAAAAGCGCGCCGCTTTTTTGTTCGTGACAGTGCCGGCGAGGGGAAACGAACTTTATGGACATCATTGACGGCAAGAAGCGGGGCAGTTGGGTCTCGGACGCGACACGCCATTCCGTGAAACTGCGCGGATCTCTTGCCGGCCTTGTCCTAGTTGCAGCAGCCCTTGCGGGCTGTCAGTCCAGCACCATAAACAATAGCCTCGCCACCACGATCGAAGCCGAGCAGGGCAGCGAGGAGAACATCGCCTCCCTGACCGAGGTGATTCGCGCCAATCCAAATGATCCGAGCGCATACAATGTGCGCGGTTCCGCCTTCGGACGGGCCGGTCGATACCAGGAAGCCCTGCGAGACTTCGACCAGGCGATCGCGCTAAATCCGCGCTTCTTCGAGGCTTATGCAAATCGTGCGCTTATCTGGCGGGCACTGGGCGATCTCGGCCGCGCTGCGGAAGACTACAACGCCGCGCTGCGGATCAATCCGCGCTACGACACCGCCTATATCGGCCGCGGCGAACTCTATCGCCGTTCCGGTCGCGTCACGGAAGCGTTCAACGATTTCCAGAAGGCGATCCAGCTCGATACGACCGATCCGCGCGCCTATCACCGCCGAGGTCTCGTTTACCAGAGCCGGGGACAGCACGACTTTGCGATAGACGACTTCTCTACCGCCATTTCGCTTCAGCCAAATGCGCCCGAGCCCTACAACGGCCGCGGTCTTTCATATGTCGCGCTTGGTCAGTTGGACAATGCATTTGACGATTTCAACTACGCACTTCAATTGAACGACCGTGTCGCCGAAAGCTGGGCGAACCAGGCGCTGGTCTACGAAAAGAAGGGCGATGTCGCGAAAGCAAGGAAGTCCTATCAGCGTGCATTGCAGCTCGACCCGGCATATGAGCCCGCGCGCAGCGGGCTGGCCCGCGTCGGAGGCAAGGTCTGACCTTCAGCGACCGCCGATCGGCACGTTGTCGATAAGCCGTGTATTGCCAAGCCAGGCGGCTGCCAGCAAGCGGGCAGGACGGTTGAGCGAGGTCATCGGCGCCAGATCGTCTTCGCCGCGCAGTTCCAGATACTCCACTTCGCGAAAGCCGGCTGCCTCGATCGCGCGACGCGCCCATGCGAGCGAATCCGCAACATCGTCGCCCATCTCGATCCTTTTCGCGGCTTCGACCAGGCCCCTTGCCAGCGCCGGTGCGATAGCACGATCTTCCGCGCTCAGCCGGACATTTCTGGAAGACAGCGCCAGCCCGTCCGCTTCCCGCACCGTCGGACAACCGACAATCTTGACCGGTATGTCCATGTCGGCAACCATGCGGCGGACCACCTGCAACTGCTGAAAGTCCTTCTCGCCGAAGAAGGCGGCATCGGCTCCGGTCTGCAGGAGCAGCTTCGCCACCACGGTGGCCACACCATCGAAATGGCCGGGCCGGTGGGCCCCGCACAACCCCTCCGAGATGCCGGAAACCGAAACAGTGGTCGAGAAACCGGCCGGATACATTTCGCCAGCATCCGGACAATACAAGAGATGCGCACCAACGGTTTCCAGCTTTTCAGCGTCTTCCCTCTCGGTACGTGGATAGGTGGCCAGATCGTCCGCGTTATCGAACTGCTTCGGGTTCACGAACACCGTAACGATCACGCGATCCATTCGCTCCAGCGCGGCACGAACAAGGCTCAGGTGCCCCTCGTGCAATGCTCCCATCGTTGGCACCACGCCGATCCGCTGCCCCTTGCTGCGCCAATCCGCAACATACCCGCGCAAGCCCGCAACGGTACGTTCGATCGCGATACTCATCGGCCGGCTTTCCTGTCCCCCAGCGGCTCATCGTCGCCGAATACATGACTCTCATCGGGGAAGCTCCTCGACCGCACATCCCTGGCATATGACGCAATCGCCTCTTCCGCCTCTGTCGCAAGATTGCCATAGCGCTTGACGAATTTCGGCCGAAAGTCGCTGAACATCCCGAGCATGTCGTCGACGACGAGGATCTGGCCGTCACATGCGGGCGAAGCCCCTATTCCAATGGTGGGAACGGCCACGTCTTCCGTCACCGAACGCGCCAGACTTTCCGGCACCTTTTCAATGACGACGGAAAATGCCCCGGCATCGGCTACGGCTTGAGCATCACGACGAATTGTTTCACCTGCTGTGCCGCGTCCCTGCACCCTGTAGCCGCCGAACATGTTAACCGCCTGCGGCGTGAGACCAATATGCCCCATAACGGGAACACCGCGCGATGTCAGGAAGGATATTGTTTCGATCATTGACGCACCGCCCTCGAGCTTGACGGCCTCGCAGCCGGTCTCTGCCATCAGGCGGGCCGCGTTGCGGAAGGCCTGCTCGGGGCTTTCCTCGTAGGAGCCAAACGGCATATCAACAACCATGAGCGCCTTGTCGACGCCGCGCCGCACTGCCTGCCCGTGCAGGATCATCATTTCGAGCGTGACACCAAGCGTTGAATCGAGACCGTGCAGCACCATCCCGACGCTGTCGCCCACGAGAATGATGTCACAGTGACGATCGGCCAGCCTGGCAATCGGCGTGGTATAGGCCGTCAGGCACACAAGCGGATCGCCGCCCTTGCGTGCCATGATTGCCGGTACGTTCAATGCGGCGCTGACGCGCGTAGCACTCATTTCGCCACCTCTCCTTGCGCCAGCTGTCGCTGGAACCGACCACGTCTTGGCCAAGACGCGCGGACGCGCCACCCGGGGGCGACGCGATCAACCGCCGGCGTTGAACCGGGTGAACCCGGTCCGCTTGTCAGGTCAGGAAATAGGCGAGTGCGTTCAGCACGATGAAAAGAACGATGCCGCCGAAAAGGCCGCCGCCGGCGAAAAAGCCGAACGCCATCGCCACGAGAAGGGACACGCTAAGGATCACGAGCCACTTGGTCAGGGCCAGAAACATCGAAAACGTCCGCTCGTGCTCGCCGTAGTCCATCTCTGCTCCGGTTTCTGCAGGACCTGTCGGTTGGTTTTCGGCCATTTCTGTTGCTCCGCTGCGCAATAACATTCAGTCAGCTGCGATTAGCGAAATCCGGCCGCGACTTCAATGCCCCCGACATCGAATGCTTCGTCAGGCCGCATGCGCGACATATTTCGCGGTCGGGAGAATTGTAAGCGGAGGCATGCCCGAAGCAGGGGTGTCGAAAAGCATTTCCCTCTCCTTCGCCGTAGAACGAAACAAGGGGTACCGTGCGCAGATTTCCTCTTCCCGCAACGGACTTGCGAACAGAACCAGTGGCACCGCGAATCCTTCGCACTTCTTCGGCCCCGCGATGACCGTGGACCGAAACACCCGGCGATAAAACGGAACATGATCCTCGGTGACCAGGCCCAGACAGGCGTCAACGCCAAAATACTTCGTCGCCATGAAGGCGAGCCTCAGCGTCAAGAGCGCCAACCCCGGGACATCTCGGGAAATCTCGTCATTCACGGCGAACCGGCTCGGATCGATGAAGGTCTGTCCCTGGTCAAGAAGCGGATCGAGTACCTCAGGAAAGAGCCGCACTGCCTGGCAATCCCGGTTCTTGGGCGTCACATGGGCGATGCGTATCGTGGAAACAAGTTCGCGATCGTAGTACATGCCGAAGACCTGCACGCCCGGCCAGAAGTCGCTGTCATCGGTCGCATTGCCATTGAGTTTGCGGCTGTAGATGGCATGTGCATCGAACGCCAGGCTTCGCAGCTGACTGATGTCCTCGAAGTCTTCCGGAGAGACGATCCTCCGGTATTCGATGCGATCCATCACCTCGAAGATGCGCTCCTGCAGGCTTGCGCCAGCCTGCGCGTTCACAACGTTTCTGGCCGTCATACTCGATACAAGTCCCCATCTGGGCCGCACAGTAGACGACATTAATCATATGTAAATACCATCGAACCCGTTTACGATTCGTTAAGGTTAACAAATTCGAATCATGGCAAAATTTCGCCTGCGCGGTCATGCCGGCCGACTGTTGCAAGGGGTGATACGGGAAGTTTGGTTCGAGGCTTCCCCGCGCAAGGCAAGCGCGGATCCGAAGCATGTGTCACATCGCGGGAACGGCCCGTTGCTCGGTTTCACGGTTCAGCGAATTCGGCAAGAGCGTATGCTGGGCGAGTTCCAGAACCGAGGACGAGGGCAGTGCCGGGCCGAGCACGAATCCCTGGATACGGCTCACGCCCTCGGTCGCCAGGACGAGATTGAGCTGGTCGTCGGACGACACGCCTTCGATCGTCACCTGCAGTCCCAATGTCTTGCACAAGTTGGCGACACCCCGCAGCAGCGCGATCGGCGTCTGACCGCTCTCTATGCCCTCGACGAAGGAACGGTCTATCTTGACCTTGTCCAGCGGAAGCTTGTGCAGATAGCCGAGCGACGAGTAACCGGTACCGAAATCGTCAAGAGATATCTTGATGCCGCGGTCGCGGATCGCCTGCAGAACCGCGAACATCTCCTGTTCGTTGGAGATCACGGCGGTTTCGGTCACTTCGATTTCCAGTCGTTCCGGCGCAACGCCCGAAGCGCTGACGGCACTGTCGATTTCATCGAGCAGACGCGAACGGCGAAAATCTATGGCGGACAGATTCACGGAAATGTTGACGCTCTCCGGCCAAGTGGCGCAATCGCTGAGAGCACGGGCCAGCACGGACCGACTCACCTTGCCGATCATGCCCATCTCCTCCGCAAGCGGAATGTACTCTGCCGGTGAGATGTCGCCGAGTTCCGGATGGTTCCAGCGCGACAGTGCCTCACAGGCGACAATCCGTCCGGTCTTGGCATCGACGATGGGCTGGTAGCGGACCGTCAGCATGTCGTGATCGAGCGCCTTGGCCAGTTCGTTCTTCACAAGCTGCCGCCGCTTGTACTCGGCGTCCATGGATTCCTCGAAGACCGACCAGACGCCCTTGCCAAGCGCCTTCGAGCGATAGAGGGCCAGGTCCGACCGCATCATCATCGTGTTCAGTTCGAACTTGCTGCGTTCGGACGTGGCAGCTCCGATGGACACCGTGACATGCACCTGTTCACCACCGAGTTCATAGACGCCGGCGAGAATTGCGCGCAGGCTCTCCGCAATCTGGCCGGGCGTTTCGCCGTCGGCCATCGTCGGGACAAAGATCATGAATTCGTCGCCACCCTGGCGGGAGATCATGACATCGCCGGTGCGGAAATCCTTCAACCTGTTGGCAACGGCACACAACAGGGCATCGCCTTGCGAATGGCCCAGCGTGTCGTTGACGTGCTTGAAATCGTCGATGTCGAGCATGATGAGGACGCAATCGCTATCGCCTGTCGTCTGCCTCAGGCGCTCGGCAATCAGTGTGGCGAAGTAGCCGCGATTGGGCAAACCCGTCAAAGCGTCGTAACGCGCCATGTTGATCATCTGCTTTTCGGCATTGATCCGTTCGGTCACGTCTTCGAAGGTCAAGACAGCGCCCGAAAAGGCCCGCGGGTTGGACTTGAACTCGACATGGCGTCCATCATTCAGGACGAAATGCTTGACGCTTCCGCCCTTCAGGATCATCGGCACGAGCTGTCGCTTCAGCTTATCCACCTGACGCGCGGACAAGGCCTTTCTCTGCCGTCCATATCGAAGAATCGCTTCGAAATTACGGCCTTCTAGGTCGATATGCGAAGGCACGTTGAACAGTGTTTTTGCTGTTCGGTTGGCGACCAGTATGCGCAGGTCGCCATCGAACATGATCAGTCCGTGCGACATGTTGTTGAGCGCGATATCGAAGCGCTCAGCGATTTCCTGGTTCGTCCAGCGGCCAGAGATGGCGTCGAGAACGGAAGAGCGAATGCTGCGGACCAGTCGCTGGACCAGCATAAGGTAAGGAATGCACATCAAGGCGGCGAGGACATGCGCAAAGTCCCCGTAGAGTGCCGCGCCGAGCGAAGTCGGCAACAGCAACGAGACCATGATGAAGAATACGAGGCGCGGTGAACCGTAGAGACGGCCGACAACGGTCGGCAATGTGGCAAAGACAAGGGTGAACGCCGATATCACCGTGTACTCGCTGTAAGCGACATGCATCGCCACGAAAGCATAAATTCCGATCAGCGATGTCGCCGCACATCCCAGCCAGATATACCGGTTTTCCCATTGCGTGGCCCATCGAACCTTGTCCTCGTGGTCGAGGTCCGGAAGACTGCCCCTGTCTTTGTGATAGGCGCGCACCTGCAGCAGCCGGACAAAAGCCGTGACCAACATGGCCACGATCAGGACCAGATAGATGGGATGATCGGTGTCGAGCCAGGCCGCGCCGACGACAATCGCCTGCATTCCGGCACCGACGACGAGAGACCGAGAATCCGAGAAGAAGGTGTCCACAAATGACGTGTACACCTCGGCAGTCATTGCTTTTGATATGTTCTGCTTCAACGGACCTCTCGACACCCGGCGACGTCACGGAAACCTACCAGTTCGCGCTTAATGAAGCGTTTCGTGCCGTCCCGAAATTGCGCGCATCGAACTATATTGGGACACATTTGCGGCTCCCGCGGGCTGCCCCGTGCCGGCTGTCCCGCTCGGCACGGCGAAACCGGCGCGCTAAATGGCGACAAAATGCCAATAAATCGTGAAAGACCGGGATAAAACTCGCAGCATGCGACTGGAAGGGAGGCCCGCCGCTCGGTCCTCGGCACGCATCTCCATGCTTGCTCCCGGCTCCGGATGACCATCCGGTTCCGCCCCGATGGCGGCTCGGCAATCGCCGAAGGTCATGCCATTCCGCCTTCTGATCCCGTCAGATCTTGGCGGCGAACGCCCTGTTGTGCCCTGCACGGCGTGCCATGGCATCCTCGATGCTTTTCACCCGTATATGTCCATAACCTGCGATCGCTTCGGGCCATGCGGCAAACGCCGTCGCCGCCGCCAGGTCGTCTTCCTGTACCATCTCGGCGATGAGATCGAGGTCACGCTCGTACTGCGCCAAGGTCTCCCATTCCAGCCGCCGGTCGGGATGCCGCGCGAAAATGTTTATCGGCGAGAACCGCAGGCGCCTGAGACTTGCGAGAACGACGAATGCCTTCATCATCCAGGGCCCGAAGACGCTCTTCTTCGGCCGCCCGCCGCTGTCCGTCTTTCCCAGCACCGGCGGCGCGAGATGAAACTCGATCTTGCGCCAGTCGGAGAACTCGCTTTCCAACTGCCGGCGGAAATCCGGAAGCGTGTAAAGCCGCGCCACTTCGAACTCGTCCTTGACAGCCATCAGCTTGAACAGTTGCCGTGCCGCCGTCTCGGTGAGAGCTCCCGGTTTGCCCGCAATCTCGCGCTCGCGGGCGGCAACCGACGCGACGCGGTCGCGGTAACGCTGCGCGTAGGTGACATCGTGATAGCCGGCCAGGAACTCCGCGCGCCTTTCGATGACCTCGTCCAGCGTCCGCGAAATCTCCCTGTCCCGCGGACCGCGCTTGGTTTCGAGGAGCTTCTCGATTGCAGCAGGGTCATGAGCGGCACGGCGCCCCCACCGGAACGCATCGATGTTCATCCGGACGGCCTGTCCATTGAGCCGTATCGCTTCCTCTATCGCTTCCGTCGAGACCGGCAATCCGCCCTTCTGCGCAGCGAACCCCAGCATGAACATGTTGCCTGCGATCGAGTTGGCGAAAATCGCTTCGGCGGCCGCCGTCGCATCCACGAGGTGCAGCCCCTTCGGCCCCGCCGCCTTGCGCAGGGCACCGACGAGCTTGTCGGTCGGCAGCCTGAGGTCCGGGTGCCGTGCGAAATCGCCCGGCATGATCTCGGCCTTGTTGACCACGACCAGCGTATCCCCCTTGCGGATCGTTCCGAGCACCTTGCGGTTGCCCGACACGACGATGTCGCCACCAAGAACGAGATCTGCCTTGCCCGGTGACACCCGGATCGAGGATACGGCCTCGGGCGTACGGCCGATGCGCATGTGGGTGAACACTGCTCCGCCCTTCTGCGCCAGGCCGGCCATGTCGATGATCCCGACCCCCTTGCCTTCCAGGTGGGCGGCCATGCCAAGGACCGCGCCGATGGTCACCACGCCGGTGCCGCCGATACCGTCGATCACGGCAGCCCATTCCTCGCGGCTTTCGTCGAGCGCGAAACGCGGCGCTTCCGGCACGCCTTCCAGCGGATCGGATTTC
Source organism: Oricola thermophila (assembly GCF_013358405.1). Taxonomy (NCBI): domain Bacteria; kingdom Pseudomonadati; phylum Pseudomonadota; class Alphaproteobacteria; order Hyphomicrobiales; family Ahrensiaceae; genus Oricola; species Oricola thermophila. The sequence continues at coordinate 3,872,472 of NZ_CP054836.1, read as the reverse complement.
CCCTGAACCGGTTCCGGTTTCCTCAGTTTCGCCCCGTGTACGGTGACGAAGGAGGGGCAGAAACCTTTCACGCAGGAGAAGTCCTTGTTGCAGGCGGACTGGTCGATGCGCCGCTTGCGACCAAACTCGGTCTCGAGGGGCTGGACCGCCACACAGTTCGACTGCACGCTGCAATCGCCGCAACCCTCGCAGACGAGCTCGTTGATGAGCACCCGCTTGTCGGGATCGGGGAAGGTGCCGCGTTTGCGGCGGCGACGTTTCTCCGCGGCGCATGTCTGGTCATAGATCAGAACCGAGACGCCCGGCACCGCCTGAAGTTCGCGCTGGACATCATCGAGATCGTCGCGGTGATGGATGGTCACGCCGCCCGGAAAATTGGCATGCCCGGCATATTTGTCCGGCTCGTCGCTGACCACGGCGATGCGCTCAACCCCCTCGGCGCGCACCTGCCGCGCGATCTCGTCGACGGTCAGGTCGCCCTCGACATGCTGGCCGCCGGTCATGGCCACCGCGTCGTTGTAGAGGATCTTGTAGGTGATGTTCACGCCGGCTGACAGCGCGAAACGGATCGCGAGGGAGCCCGAGTGATTGTAGGTGCCGTCGCCAAGATTCTGGAAGATGTGGCCGCGTTTGGAGAACGGCGCCTCGCCGACCCAGTTGGCCCCCTCTCCGCCCATCTGCGTGAAACCTTCCGTATCGCGCTCCATCCATATGGCCATGAAATGACAGCCGATTCCGGCGGATGCGCGCGCACCCTCGGGAACCCGCGTCGACGTGTTGTGCGGACAGCCCGAGCAGAAAGTCGGCATGCGGGTCGCGACATCTGTCGTCCCTGAGAATGCCTTCTGCACCTTGCGAATATGAGCGATTCTGGCAGCGACCTCCTCGTTTTCGCCACACACGGAAAGCACCCGTTCTCCGACGGCGATGGCGATGTCGTTGGGATCGAGAGCGCCCATGATAGGGAACAGCGTCCGGTTCTTCTCGTCGCGCTTGCCGATGACAAGCGGCCGGTTGGTGAAGCCGTACAACTCCTCCTTGATCTGCACCTCGATCAGCCCGCGCTTCTCCTCCACCACGAAAATGGTGTGCAACCCGTCGGCGAAGCGGATCAGGTCGTCCGGGTCGAGCGGCCAAGGCATGCCCACCTTGTAGAGCCGGATGCCCAGTTTCGTCGCCGCGGCCTCGTCGATTCCGAGATCCTGAAGGGCCTCGCGCAGATCAAGGTAATTCTTGCCGGCGGCGACCAGCCCCAGCTTCGGGTTGCGTCCGCCGCTCCACACAACGCGGTCAATCTTGTTGGCCCGGTTGTAGGCGACCGCCGCCTCGCGCTTGAAGCGGTGCAGCCTGTCTTCCTGCTCGAGGAAGTTGATGTCCATGCGCCGGATGTTCAGCCCGCCGGGCGGCATGTCGAATTCCGGCAATACCGGATTGACCCGATCGATACCTGCATAGACCGAGGCGGTCGACTCGATGTTGTCCTTGACGCATTTCATTGCCGCCCAGGTGCCCGCGAAGCGGCTTAGCGCATAGGAATGCAGGCCGTAGTCGATGATCTCCTGTACGCCGGCAGGGTTGAAGATCGGGATCAAAGTGTCGACGAAGGCGAATTCCGACTGGTGAGCATTTGTCGAGGATTCTGCCGTGTGATCATCGCCCATGAGCGCGAGAACGCCGCCATGCCTGGACGAACCGGCGAGATTCCCATGCCGGAACACATCACCCGTGCGATCGACACCGGGTCCCTTGCCGTACCACAGTGCAAAAACGCCGTCATGGACACCCTCGCCGTTGAGTTCTGCCTGCTGCGTGCCCCAGCACGCCGTCGCGGCGAGTTCCTCGTTGAGGCCGGGCTGGAACCTGATGTTGGCTGCCTCGAGCGCCTTGCCGGCCGCCCACAATTGCTGGTCCAGCCCGCCGATGGGAGAGCCGCGATAGCCTGAAACGAAACCGGCCGTTTTCAGTCCCGCGCGCCGGTCGCGCTCGCGCTGCATGAGCAGCATCCGCACGATCGCCTGGGTGCCGGATACGAATATGCGCTCGCAGCCGAGATCGTACTTGTCATCCAGCTTCACCGGTCTGAGATCCATGTGCTCCTCCTCGCAGGGATCCTCACCTGCCACGGCCGCCAGTGTTGGGCGTCTGCGAGGCTGCGTCAAATCTTTTCCGTTGTGCGTCGCGAAACGGAAATATTGAGCAAAATCAGCGGTTTTCAGCGCAAGAATCGGTCCGTTTTTGCCGCTTTGGAGAAATGAATTAAATGCCGGCTGTGAAGCCTCCATCGACGGTCAGAACGCTCCCCGTCATGTAGCGCGACGCATCGGATGCCAACAGGAGCAGCGCCCCGTCGAGATCGTCCGGCTTGCCGAGACGCCGCATCGGGATACGGCTTCTGAGAACGCTGTCGATTCCCCGGTCTAGGTAGTCCTGTGTCATGGTCGTGGGAAACCAGCCCGGAGCGAGCGCATTCACCCGGATGCCGTGGCGGGCCCATTCCGACGCCTGCGAACGGGTCATTTGCTCGAGAGCGGCCTTCGTTCCCCCATAGGCCGACAGCCCGCTCATCGTCTTGCTTGCCAGTACGCTAGTCACGTGAATGATCGAGCCGCCTCGTCTCGCCGCCTGCATCCTTTTCACCACCTCGCGCGTCACCCGCACGGTTCCTGCTACATTGACGTTGAAGAGTTCGGTGAAATCCTCCTCGTCGAGGGCCTCTGCACGCTCGAACCGGGCCACGCCCGCCGCATTGACCAGCACGTCGACCGGTCCCAGTTCCCTCTCGACTGCGTCGACCGATGCCACCACCGAATCGACATCGCGAATGTCGCAGACGAAATGCCGGACCAAGCCATTGGCATCAGCAGGCGCGGTACGGCTGGCGCCCGCGACCCGTGCGCCACATCCGGCCAACAATTCGGCGAAATGCGCTCCAAGTCCCGACGACGCCCCCGTCACCAGGCAAACCCGCCCGTCTACCGAAAATATGTCTTCCACCATGCCGCTCTCCGCAATCCGGCGCCGAACAAAACCCGGCACCGTCCCGGCGTCAACTCGGACGACCGTCCATCAACCTTTTCGATTGGTAAGTTTAACTAACCACTCGATTGTGAATCGCTTTCTCTAATGCTAGCAAACGCCCCGGTCTGGCTTGACCGACGGGAAGTTTCGTGTGCGTTTGCGAATATCGGGCGTGCGGTGCGGAAAGGATCGGTCCCGACACGAAAAGGCCTGCATTTGGGGAGTGAGATGGCTTCATTGCTAAAATTGTCACGCGCCATCGACGCGGTGACCGCCTTCATAGGCCGGTCCGTGTCCTGGCTGATCCTTGTTGCCGTGCTGGTCAGTGCCGGCAATGCGACAATCAGAAAGATATTCGACACCTCGTCGAACGCCTGGCTTGAATTGCAGTGGTATCTTTACGGCACCGTCTTCATGCTTGCCGCAGCCTACACCCTGCAACGCAACGAACATGTGCGCATCGATATCGCCACATCAGGCCTGTCCAAGCGTGCCCGCGACTGGATCGACTTGTTGGGCCATGTTTTCTTCCTGCTGCCACTATGCCTGATCATGGTCTATCTCGGCTGGGCGCTTGTCCTGAACTCTGCCGGACTGGAGCTGCGCGACACATGGCCGTATTTCGAGCAGGCACGAACGCCCGAAGTCTCCGTCAATGCCGGCGGCCTCATGCTTTGGCCCGCCAAGTCTATGGTCTTTTTCGGCTTCGCGTTGCTGACAGCACAAGCCTTTTCGGAGATCATCAAGCGCATTGCGGTGATCAGGGGCCTGATCGACGACCCGACGGCCAAGCATGAAATGCCCCCCCTGGTCGAGGAACTGGAAACCGCCGCAGACCTCGAGGCGAGGACGAACAAATGATAGAGATCATCGCCCATAACCTCGCGCCGGTAATGTTCACATCCGTTATGGCGCTTCTGCTGCTGGGCTACCCGGTAGCCTTCACCCTTGCCGCCGGCGGTCTCGCCTTCTTCTTCATCGGTGTCGAGCTGTCGGCCTTCGCGCCGGACCAGATCCGCCTCTTTCCCAATCTTATCCAGGCAAACGCCAACCGCACTTTTGATGTGATGCGGAACGACACGTTGCTGGCGATTCCGTTCTTCACCTTCATGGGACTGATACTCGAACGATCGCGCATGGCCGAGGACCTTCTCGACACGATCGGACAGCTGTTCGGTCCGGTTCGTGGCGGCCTTGCATATGCGGCGATCGTGGTGGGCGCGCTGCTTGGCGCTACGACTGGCGTGGTGGCCGCCTCGGTGATCGCCATGGGCCTGATCTCGCTGCCCATCATGATGCGTTACGGCTATGATCGCTCGCTGGCCACCGGCACGATTGCCGCCTCCGGCACCCTGGCGCAGATCGTTCCGCCGTCACTCGTCCTGATCGTCATGTCCGACCAGCTCGGCCGTTCCGTGGGCGACATGTATGTTGGCGCCCTGTATCCCGCGCTCATGATTATCGCGATGTACTGCGCCTACATCTTTTTCGTGACGCTGATCCGCCCGAACAGCGCGCCTGCCCTGCCGGCCGAGTTCCGGACGCTCGGCGGCGGCGTCACATCCCTGTTCGCCATGATCATCCTGTCGGTCGGGCTAGCCTACGCGCTCTACTATTTCGTGTTCGACGGCTTGCGCTACGAGACTCGTTTCGTCTGGTCGGCCACTATCGCCACCGCAACCGCGCTGGCGTTCAGTCTCGCGAACCGTCACCTCAAGCTTGGCATCATATCGCGGCTCGCCGAACAGGTTATCATCGTGCTGATACCGCCGCTGGCGCTGATCTTCCTGGTACTCGGCACCATCTTCCTCGGGATTGCCACGCCGACCGAAGGCGGAGCGATGGGCGCGACCGGCGCGCTGATCCTCGCATTCGTCAAGCGGCGGCTGACCTTCGGAACGCTGAAGGAAGCCCTCGATTCCACGACCAAGCTGACATCCTTCGTGATGTTCATCCTGATCGGCGCACGTGTATTCGGCCTGACCTTCTACGGCATCAACGGCCATATCTGGATCGAGGAACTGCTGCTGGCGCTCCCCGGCGCCGAGCACGGCTTCCTGATTGTCGTCACGGTAATTGTCTTCATTCTCGGCTGCTTCCTCGATTTCTTCGAGATCGCGTTCATCGTCGTGCCGCTGTTGGTAGGGCCGGCGGAATCGCTGGGCATCGACCTGATCTGGCTCGGCATCATTCTCGGAATCAACCTGCAGACTTCGTTCCTGACGCCGCCCTTTGGCTTCGGGTTGTTCTACCTGCGATCCATCGCGCCATCCACGGCCTGGAATGACGAAGTGACGGGCCGGCGGATCGAAGGCATCCGGACGGGGCAGATTTACAAAGGGGCACTGCCCTATATCGCGATCCAGTTCATCGCGATCCTGATCGTCATCTTCTATCCGCGCCTCGTCACCCACTACAAGGATGAGGTCGCCCCGGTAAATCTCGAGGAATTCCAGATCCAGCTGCCCGGAATGGGCGCCCCGCAGGCGCCCTCCGGGTTGCCTGGCCAGGGTGGCGGTGCGCAGCCCGGCGGCCTCGGCCTGCCCGGCGGTCTCAACCTGAACGGCTCTCCGCCATCGACGGGCGGCGGATCCTCCGGCGACGCCCCTTCGCTCGGTCTGCCGGGCCTGCCAGGTGGCCTCAACCTGAACGGTGCGCCGCCCGCGGTCGAACAGGCTCCGACAGAACAGCCGGTGGACCTCGGCCAGCCGCCGGTCATCCAGTGATCCGTGGATCGATCGCCCGCCCCCTACGGGCGGGCCCCTCCGGTGTCGGTACGATTATCCTCCTGTTGCAATAGGCTGGCGTTCACACCACCTGTTGGCGGCAAGGCGCCGCCACAGCGCCAAACAGGAGGACCCGATGTTCGATCCCAAGAAGCTTCTGACCGACCTGCTCGATTCCCGGATGCCGGGGACCGACGGCACCGTTCGCGACAAGGCTCGGCAGGCCGGAGAGCTTGCAAGGCACAATCCGATCGCCACCGGTGCCATTGCCGCGATCCTGTTCGGCACATCCACCGGGCGTTCGATCACCGGGTCAGCACTGAAGCTGGGTGGTCTCGCCGCCGTTGCCGGCCTTGCCTACAAGGCATTCCAGAATTACCAGGACGGCAAGTCGCCCGAGCAAAGCCGCACCGAAGCATCCGGCGAGCAGAAAATCCTGCCGCCCCCTGCTGATACCGCTTTCGACACGGCATCCGCACCCCAGGGTGAGGACGAATTCGCACTGGCCCTCGTCCGTGCCATGATCGCGGGGGCGCGTGCCGACGGGCATATCGATGACGAAGAGCGCGAACAAATTGCAGAAAGGCTGGCCATGGCCGGCCTCGAGCACGACGCCGCGGAATTCATCGATCGCGAGCTCGCCGCGCCGCTCGATCTCGACGCCATCGTGGCCGCCGCGAAAACCGATGCGCAGAAGGTCGAGCTCTACACCGCCTCCCGCCTGACCATTCGCCCGGACAGCCGCGCCGAACGCGGCTATCTCGACATGCTTGCCGGTCGCCTCGGCTTGCCCGACGCGCTGATCGACCATGTCGAGGCGACCATCGAGGGCGCGACTGCCTGACGCGGCAGGGGCGGGTCTCGTTCGGGCCCGGATGGTTGGCCATTGGCCGGATTCCAGCTATCGGTACGGGATGCCGATCGGTTGCATGATGAAAGTCGATTTGAACATGGCCGCCATTGCTCGAAGTCTCGTCCTCGCGATGGCGCTGCTGGCGGCGCCGCAGGCCGGAGCGGAAACCGTATGTGGCGACGAGCCACTGACGGTGTTCGCTGCGGCTTCGCTGGCCGACGCGGTCGGCGAAATCGCGACGGCCTATGAGAGCAAGACCGGCTGCACCGCCGCTGTCTCCACCGCCGGCACTTCGACGCTGGCACGCCAGATAGCCGTCGGCGCACCTGCCGATATCTTCCTGTCGGCGAACCGTGACTGGGTTGCCTGGCTCCGGGAGGAGGCGCCCACCCGCCTCGCCGGCAGTCCGCGAACCTTTGCCCGCAACGCCCTTGTCATTGTCTCCCGTCCGGACACGTCCGCGGAAACCGGCATCGCGGCATTGTTGTCGACACGCTTTGCCATGGGCGATCCCGGACATGTCCCGGCCGGCATCTATGCCAAGGCAGCACTTTCCTCTCTTGGCCTCTGGGATGACATCGCCCGTAATGCCGTCTTCACGGAAAACGTGCGCGTCGCGCTCGCGCTTGCCGCGCGCGGCGATGTCGGTGCGGCCATCGTCTACGCCACCGACGCGACGATGGAATCGACGCTCGCCGTAGCCCATGCCTTCAATCCGTCATCCCATCCCGAAATCGCCTATGAGGCGGTGCTGCTGACGGACGGCGGCGCAGCAGGACAGGCCTTCCTTGACCTCCTTTCTGGCTCCGAGGGCCAGGCCATCCTCGCACGCTTCGGCTTTCTGCCGGGCGACGAACCGGGCAACGGATGAAATGCTGACGGGCACGGAAGCGCAAATCGTCATCCTGTCTCTCAAGGTTGCCGCTACGGCGATCGCGGTGGCGCTGCCTCTCGCCTTCGCGGTCGCCTGGCTGCTCGCCCGCCGGCGGTTTCCGGGACACGGCCTGCTGCAGGCGCTTGTGACGCTGCCGCTCGTCCTGCCGCCCGTCGTCACCGGCTACGCGTTGCTGGTATGGTTCGGCGCAGGTGGTGCTGCGGGAACGTTCCTTCGAGAAACCTTCGGCCTCGATCTCGCCTTCCGTTGGACCGGCGCCGCCCTCGCTGCCGCCGTGATGGCGTTTCCGCTGCTGGTCCGGCCGATCCGCCTGTCCCTCGAATCCATTGATTCCGGGCTGGAGGAAGCCGCGGAAACGCTTGGCGCCGGGAGGCTTCGCATCCTTGCCACGGTAACGCTGCCACTTGCCCTGCCCGGCATCCTCGCTGGCGGCATTCTCGGCTTCGCCAAGGCGCTGGGAGAGTTCGGTGCGACCATCACCTTCGTCTCCAACATACCCGGCCAGACACAGACGCTCTCTCTCGCAATCTATTCCCTGCTTCAGAGCCCGTCGGGCGATACCCCGGCGCTGCGGCTGATCGCCGTGTCGGTCGTGCTGGCCATCGGCGCCATCGTGCTGTCGGAATGGGTAGCGGCGCGCCTCCCGGGCGCGAGGAACGGCCGCGATGGTTGAACTCAGCGTCGACATCCGCGCCCGCGCCGGCAATTTCACGCTGGAATGCGCATTCGAGGCCGGCCCCGGGATCACCGCCATTTTCGGCCGCTCGGGTGCCGGCAAGTCGACCCTGCTGCGCGCGCTCGCCGGGCTGGTCGCCTGCGATCGCGCACGAATTTCCATCGGCGGTCGGCTTCTGGAAGATACCGACAAAAGACTACGCCTTCCGGCGCGCGCGCGGCGCATCGGTTTCGTGTTCCAGGACGACCGGCTGTTTCCGCATATGTCTGTGCGCCGCAACATGACCTATGGCGCTAAAGGGGAGACCTCCACGGCGTTCGCCTCGGTGACGGATCTGCTCGGTCTCGACCGGCTACTCGATCGCATGCCGGGCACGCTCTCCGGCGGTGAACGCAAGCGGGTCGCGATTGCCCGCGCGCTCCTCTCGTCGCCGCAACTCCTGCTGATGGATGAGCCGCTCGCCTCGCTCGATCACGCCCGCCGCGACCGGATCATGCCCTATCTGGAACGCATTCGCGCCGAGACCAGCATACCGATCCTCTATGTCAGCCACGAGCTCGGCGAGGTCTCCCGACTGGCGGATACGCTTGTGATCCTCGACGACGGGCGCGTCGCCGCGCATGGCGCGGCGGCAGACCTCTTCGCCAGGCTCGATCTCGGCCCGCTCCTGGGTGGCAACGATACCAGCGTCCTTCTGAAGGGCCGCGTCACCGGCACAGATGAGCGGTGGGGCATGGTCGAGGTCGATGTCGAGGGCAGGAAGCTACACTTGCTTGCGCCGCCTCCCGGCGAGGAAGCTGTTGCGCCGGGCACGATGCTCAGGCTTCGCGTTCATGCCCGCGACGTGGCGATCTCGCTCGCTCCCCTCGCCGGCATCAGCATGCGCAACCAGTTGCCGATGGTGATCGACGCGATCCGCAACGAGGAGGGCGGCGCCCATGCGGAGATCCGCGGGCGCATCGGTGGCCAGTTCCTGCGTGCCCGCGTCACCCGGCAGACGGTGCACGAACTCGCGCTGCACGAAGGCATGACCGTCCATGCACTGGTCAAGACGATCTCGTTCGAACGGCGACTTGTACAGGAACACGCCTGACCGGTACTAATTCATCGCATGACGACGATCGGCAGCGTGCAGTTGAGGAAACGCTATCGCCTGGCAACCCGGGCGGTGGTTGCGGCCACCTTGTTCTGCCTCGTCTTCGCGGTCTGGTTCGCACGGGAATGGGCCGGAGACCGCGCCTATCGCGAATTGAGTGCAGCGGCGGAGGAAAGCCTTTCCCTGCAGATCGAGGCACTTGCCGGGGTGATGGAAAAATACCGCCTCATTCCGCCGCTCCTCAGCCGCCGCGCCGATATTCGAGCGCTTTTCGAGACGCCTGCGGTCGAGGACGGTGAGGCCGTTCGCCGGCTCCTGATGCGCGTCGCGGCGGCATCCGGCGCCCGCGATGTTGCCATCGCCGCCATTGACGGCACCGTGCTGGCTTCGGCCCGCGGCTTCGCCACGACCGGGACGCTCGCGCCTGCCCGCCTGCATCTCGCGACCGCACAGCGCCGCCTCGGTCGCGCGCCCCTTCGCCTCTCCGACGGTTCGCGCGCCTATGCCTTCGCCGCGCATGTGCCCGGCCGGGAAGCGGGCACAAATGCCGGAATGGTCGTTGTTCTGGTCCCATTTGACGCGATCGAGGCGAACTGGTCCCTCTCCAGCAATCCGATCCTCGTTACCGACGCCCGCGAATTCGTCTTCCTGTCGAACCGGGCCGAATGGGTCGGCAAGCCATGGAAAGCGTCCGACGCCGCCCCCGGTGTCGAGCCCCTTTCCTTCGTTTCCGGCCGGTTCTTCCGCGTCCCGGAAAGCGGCAACTCGGAGTATGTCGCCGCCTCCCGTGACATCCCGATCCTCGGTTGGACGATGCATGTCCTCGCCGATTCGGCCCCTTTCGCGAGGGCGCGGCGCAATGCCGCCATGCTGGCGGCTCTCGCCGTGGTGCTGGCAGGGTTGACGGCCAACCTTTACCTTGCCCGCCAGGAGATGGCGCAGGCGCGGATACGCCGCGAAAAGGCCCAGGCCCTGCGGCTCGAAAGGCTGGTGCGTGAACGCACCGCGGAACTCTCGAACGTCAACGAGGTTCTGCGCGGCGAGATAGAGGTGCGCCGCGAGACGGAGAAGCGGCTGCGCGACACCCAGAACGAACTTGTCCACGCTGCCAAGCTCGCGGTGATCGGGCAGATGTCTGCAACACTGAGCCACGAGTACAATCAGCCACTTGCCGCCATCAAGACCTATGCCTCCAATGCGGCGACGATGATCGAACGCGGCAGGACGGCAGCCGCCCACGAGGTGCTGGCGCGCATCGGGCGGATGGTCGACCGCATGAGCACGCTGTCGAGAACGCTCCTCGCCTTTTCGCGGAAGCCCGGTACCGAGCTCGAGCCCGTTTCTGTCGAGACCGTCGTCAGCGAGGCCCTGGTTATTGTCGGCCAGAAGGCCCGCAAGGCCGGCGTGGCCGTCGAAACCGATATCGAGCCCGGCCTCGTCGTCCACAGTGGGCGCATTCGCCTGTCCCAGGTTCTCGTCAACCTGGTGGGCAATGCCATCGACGCCTTGTGCGGTGACGGTCCCGAGGCGCCTGCCGGTAGCCGGGTGTGCATCGCCGCGCACCACGCAAGCGGACGCGTGCACATTGCGGTCTCGGACAATGGGCCGGGCATCGATCCGGCGCTGCGCGAGAATGTGTTCGAGCCGTTCTTCACCACCAAGCCGGCAGGTGCCGGACTGGGGCTCGGCCTGTCGATCGTGGAATCCATCGTACGTGATCTGCAGGGATCGGTCCGGCTGGAGGATCGCGACGGCGAAATAGGCGCTTGTTTCGTGATCGACCTCCCGGCGACACGGGAAGAGGCCGAGGCCGCGGAATGAGGACAAATCACCGATGACCGCAATGGAAAACGACCCGGATATCCTGCTTGTCGATGACGACGATGATTTGCGCCATGCGCTGCGCCAGGGGCTTGAACTGGACGATCTGGTCGTCGCGGACTTCAAGAACCCGGCCGACGCACTGCCATCGATACGGCGGGACTTCGCCGGCGCTGTCGTCAGCGACATACGCATGCCCGGTATCGGCGGCATGGAGTTCATGGCGCGCGTGCTCGAGATCGATCCGGCAATTCCCGTCATCCTCGTTACCGGCCATGGCGACATCCAGCTTGCCGTCGATGCCATGCGCGAGGGCGCATACGACTTCATTCCCAAGCCCTTCAGTGTTCAGGACCTTGGAGCGGTCAGCCGTCGTGCCCTCGAGAAACGCCGGCTTGTGCTGGAAAACCGGGTACTCCGCTCGGAGCTCGATTCCGTGTCGGGGATCGCGGAGCGGATCGTTGGTCGTTCTCCCGCCATTGCCCGGCTGCGCAACGAGATCGAACTTATTGCCGGCGCGGATGCGGACGTTGTGGTTCTCGGCGAGACCGGCTCCGGCAAGGAAGTTGTGGCGCGCGCGCTCCATGACTTCTCGCCCCGAGCAGCCGCTCCCTTCGTTGCCCTGAACTGCGCAGCCCTGCCACCCGATCTCTTCGAGTCGGAACTTTTCGGTCACGAGGCCGGTGCCTTCACAGGCGCCTCCAGCCAGCGGGTAGGCAAGCTCGAACATGCCAACGGGGGAACCGTCTTTCTCGACGAGATCGAATCCATGCCGCTGGACCTTCAGGCAAAACTTCTGCGTGCCATCGAGGACCGCGCCATTGAACGACTCGGCTCGAACAAGTCGATTCCGCTGGATGTACGTTTCGTTGCCGCCACGAAAACCGACCTGTCGGAAGAGGCCGATGCCGGGCGTTTCCGCGCCGATCTGTACTACCGTCTCAATGTCGTATCGCTGACGATTCCGCCGCTGCGCGAACGCCGCGAGGATATCCCGCTGCTCTTCGAACATCTTGCCCGCCAGGCCCGCGCGCGCTATCGCCGTGACATTCCCGACTTCACGCCGGAACTGGAGCGCCAACTTCTCCGCCACGACTGGCCCGGCAATGTTCGAGAGCTGCGCAATGTCGCCGACCGCTGGGTGCTCGGCCTCTGGAACGGCTTCGGCAACGGCTCCCGAACCGCCGACGAGGACTTCGCGGGTCCGCTTTCCGAGCGCCTGGCGGCCTTCGAGCGTGCCGTTATCGAGGCCGAGATCCGCCGTGCCGGAGGACGCCTGAAGGATGTCTACCAGACGCTCGGAATCTCGCGGAAAGGCCTCTACGACAAGATGCAGAAGCTGGGCATCGCGGTCAATCGGACAGACGAATAGGCGCACCGCCCATTGGCCCCGTACCGCTGCCATCGTTCCTCCCGCTGCCGGTGGAAGGGCCATGGCTGCGCCGACTGACGGGTAGGATTCGAAACACGACTCCTGCCGAATGTGTAGGATTCTACACACACACGGGTGCCGATGCGCCCGACTACCCTTTCATTTCGGGAGATTCCGCAACTGGCATGGTGTATGCTCTCCCTATCGGCGAAAGGCTTTCAGCCTTTTACGGAGTGAGAGGGCAAATGCGGCGCAAGGCCGCCGGCTCCCGTCCTCTTACCGATGTGAGAAACGGGGAATTGTCCCCTTCGTGGAGGAAACAACTCATGAAGAAGCTTCTCGGCGCCGTATCGGCGCTCGCAATATCGCTGACCGCGACCCAGGCCTTCGCCCAGTGCGATGACGGCGAGATGGTCATCAAGTTCAGCCACGTCGTTGCCGCGAGCGGCCACCCGAAGGGTGATGCCGCAACCATGCTCGCCGAACGTGTCAACGAGGAGATGAACGGCAAGGCCTGCATGGAGGTCTTCCCGAACTCGACCCTCTATGACGACGACAAGGTGATGGAAGCGCTCCTTCTCGGCGACGTGCAGCTCGCCGCTCCGTCGCTGTCGAAATTCGAGGCCTACACCAAGAAGTATCGCCTCTTCGACCTGCCCTTCCTGTTCTCGAGCCTTGATGCCGTCACCACCTTCACCACCTCGGATGCGGGCAAGGAACTGCTCAAGGTCATTGAACCGAACGGTTATACCGGCCTCGGCTACTGGTCGTCCGGCCTGAAACAGTTCTCTGCCAACAAGCCGCTGCTCGTGCCCTCCGACGCCGACGGCCTCAAGTTCCGCGTGCAGACGTCGGACGTCGCCGTTGCCATGATCGAGGCGATGGGCGCATCGGCGCAGAAGCTCGCCTTCAAGGAGGTCTACGGCGCCCTGCAGACCGGCGTCGTCGACGGCCAGGAGAACACCTGGTCCAACATCTACACCCAGAAGTTCTTCGAGGTGCAGGACGGCACCACCGAAACCAACCACCAGCTGCTCGCCTATCTTCTCGTCACCTCGACGGAGTGGCTGAACGGCCTCGACGCGGACATGCGCGACCAGTTCCTGTCGATCGTCGACGAGGTGACCATGGCCGCGAATGCGCAGGTCGCCGAGAAGGAGGCGGCCAATCGCCAGAACATCATAGATGCCGGTTTCGAAGTCCGTACGCTCACGCCGGAACAGCGCGCCGAGTGGGTGTCGGTCATGAAGCCCGTCTGGGAAAAGTTCGAGGCCGACATTGGCAAGGACCTGATCGAGGCAGCCGTCGCGTCCAACGGTTCCTGATCGCCTGAAACAAGGCCGCCGGCGGGGAATGCCCCGCCGGTGGTCGCAACATCGGATTGGGGGGAAATCTCGTCATGGCGGTAATGTGGCCATCCATACTGCTGGTCGTCCTCGTCGCGGCGCTGTTCGCCGCCGAACGCCGGTTTGCCGACACGATCAATTCGCTCGAGGAGGGCGTCGTATCGGTCCTTCTTGCCGCGATCACCATCATTTCCTTTACCCAGGTCGTCGCCCGCTACGGCTTCAACACCGGCTGGGGCGGCGCCCTGGAACTGACCCGGATCCTTTTCGCCTGGCTGATCCTGTTTGGCATGTCATGGGGCGTGAAACACGGCATGCACCTGGGCGTCGACGCGCTGATCAGGACCCTGCCCAAGCCGCTTTTCCGCGCAGCCGCCATCTTCGGTGCACTGTGCTGCCTGCTCTACGCCATGATGCTCCTGCATGCCGGCTGGCTGCATTTCTTCGGCGCCAAGGAGATTGTGAACTATCGCCAGTCCGGCGCACTCGGCTACTGGACGCTGATGTACAATACCGGCATCGGCCTTGATGACCTGCGCTATCCCGGCTGGATGCAGGAGACATTCGGCCTGCAGGAGCGCGTACAGCGCTGGGTCGCCTACCTCATGCTGCCCATCGGGCTCGCCCTTCTCGCCTTTCGCAGCCTTCAGGCGCTCGTATCGATCTGGCGCGGCGACCGCGAGCTGATCATCGCCGGCCACGAGGCGGAAGACCTCGTTGCCGAGAACCGCGACGTTCTGAAGGACTGATTCCCCATGGAAACCGGTATTCTTTTTGCCCTCGTTCTCGGCCTCCTGTTTCTCGGTGTCCCGGTCGGCGTCTCTCTCGGGCTGTCCTCGATCATCGTCATCGCCTTCTTTTCCGAGGACTCGATGTCGTCGGTCGCCCAGCAATTGTTCACCGCCTCGCAGAACTACACCCTGCTGGCCATTCCCTTCTTCGTGCTTGCCTCGGCCTTCATGTCCACCGGCGGCGTGGCCCGGCGAATCATCCGGTTCTCGATAGCCACCGTCGGCCATTTCCGCGGCGGTCTTGCCATGGCCTCGGTGCTTGCCTGCATGATGTTTGCCGCGCTGTCGGGTTCGTCGCCTGCGACGGTCGTGGCTATCGGAACGATCGCCATCGCCGGCATGCGCCAGGTCGGATATTCCAAGGAATTCGCTGCCGGCGTCATCGCCAATGCCGGCACGCTCGGCATTCTGATCCCGCCGTCCATCGTCATGGTCGTCTATGCGGCGGCCACCAACGTTTCGGTCGGCCGCATGTTCCTTGCCGGCGTGATTCCCGGCATCGTGGCCGGCCTCATGCTGATGATCGCCATATACGTCATCGCGCGCCGCCGCGATCTTCCGGCGGAAGAATGGAAGGGTTTCGGCGAACTGCTCAATGGCGGCAAGGAAGCGGGCTGGGGCCTGTTCCTGATCGTTATCATCATCGGCGGCATCTATGGCGGTGTCTTCACGCCGACCGAGGCTGCTGCCGTGGCCGCCGTCTATGCCTTCTTCATCGCACTGTTCATCTATCGCGACATGGGCCCGATGGCCGGCCGCCGCTGGCTTGGCGAGGACGAGGTCCGTGGCACACCGGCCCATATCGGCTTCTCGGCCAGCGTGTACGCGCTTGCATTCTTCTTCGTCTGGATGGTGCTGTCCTTCTTTGCCACCGCCGACTGGGAGAATGTCACCGCCGCCGGACGCGCATGGACCGGGCTGGCGTTCTCGCTCGCGGTACTCGTTGCCTATTCCGTCTGGCGCGATCCGGCATCGAACCCGGCCAACATTCCACGGTTTCTCTATGCCGGTCTTCCCGTCTGGGGCCGTAACCTGGCATTGATGGGACGGCATTTCGTCGGTGCGTTCTTCCATGCCGATACACGCAAGGTGATGGTGGATTCCTCGAGAACCATCATCATGCTGATGTTCATCATCGTGAACGCGCTTCTGTTCGCCCATGTGCTGACGGCCGAGCGCATTCCCCAGGCCATTACGACTTTGATGGTCGATGCCGGCTTTACCTGGTTCACCTTCCTGATTGCCGTGAACCTGTTGCTGCTGCTCGGCGGCCAGTTCATGGAGCCCTCGGGCCTGCTGCTCATCGTCGCGCCGGTCGTGTTCCCAATCGCGATGGAGCTCGGCGTCGACCCGATCCATCTCGGCATCATCATGGTTGTAAACATGGAAATCGGGATGATCACCCCGCCGATCGGGCTGAACCTCTTCGTCACGTCCGGCATCACGGGCATGAGCCTGATCCGGGTGGTGCGGGCGGCCGCGCCCTTCGTTGCCGTTCTCCTGGTTTTCCTTGTGTTGGTCACCTATGTGCCGGTGCTTTCGACGGCGCTGCCCTATGCCCTGATGGGGCCGGAAATGACCACCCGCTAATTGGGGGGCGATAAATAACCCGAAGACCGGAAAGTCTAAGTCAGCCGCGCCGCAAGTAGATGCGTTTCCGCGGCTGGCATTGCGAGACTGTGACTGAAAGGACACACAGTCCTCAAATATAGACGGGAACACGCACAAGCTCTTTTGCCTGTATTCGCCTCGGTGTTAACGTTTTGGCAACTGATTCGTTTCAACATGAAACAGTGGTGGCACATAAGACCGTCAGCTCCTCCCTCTGCGGTCTGAAGAAGCGGGGCGATCTTTTTCAAAGATCGCCCGCTTTTCATATGGGCATACGGAACGCGGCGTCAGGAATGCCGTTCGCGCAGCGCCCTGCCAACCAGCTCTTCAATCAACGGACGCTGCTCCTTGAATTCCAGCGCTGTCGCGAATTCCATTTTCCCTGCGATCGCCAGTTGCGCATATCCATGCAGCATCGACCAGCAGGCGACGGCATCGCGCCATCCGGCATCGCTCCTGAAGGCATCACGGCCGCGTATCGCGCCGATGGCGTTCACGAGCAGCGAGAAGATCGCCTCCGAATTGCGCTTCAGGTCGCCGCCGGCATCCGCACGCCGCGACCGGGCGTACATCAGGCCGAACAGCTCCGGATTGGCCAGTGCGAAACGCACATAGGCCGCGCCGGCCGCGGCCAGCCGCGCCATCGCCTCCGCCCCGGCCCCTGCCTGTTCTTCCCGCATTGCATCCCCGAGCCGCGCAAATCCGGCGCCTGCCAGCGCGTCGAGCAACGCTTTCGTGTCCCTGAAATGATGCGCAGGCGCCGCATGGCTGACGCCCGCTCGCCTGGCCGCGGAGCGCAGCGAAAAGCCATCCACGCCCTTCTCGATCAGCTCTGCCTCCGCTGCCGCGACGAGAGCGGCCCGAAGATCGCCGTGATGGTAAGGCCTGTCACCCTTCCGGCGCGCAGCCGCCATGGATCGCCCCTGCCGTTCCGAATCACGCGGAAGGATATCTTGACACCAGTCAGAATTCAAACAGCCTCAATCCTGACAGTGTAAAGAAGAATGCTTCTCAGGCGTCCCGCTGGGCGAGGAATTCCCCGATGCGTTCGATAGCGCGTTCGATGTTCTCCGCCGAGTTCGCGAAGGAAAGGCGAATGTAGCCCTCGCCGAGCACGCCGAAATCCGGCCCGCCGATCAGCGCTACGCCGGCCTCTTCCAGAAGCGCCGATGCCAGCTTCTTGGCTTTCCAACCGGTCGCCGAGATGTTCGGGTAGGCATAGAACGCGCCCTTGGGCGTCGCACAGGAAACGTTTGGCAGGGCGTTCATCCTTTCGACGACGATATGGCGGCGACGATCGAATGCCTCCATCATCCTGGCTACCGCGTCCTGCGGTCCGTCGATCGCCGCGATGCCGGCAAATTGCGATGGCGCGTTGACGCAGGACCAGCAATTGACCGCCAGCTTGCGCACCTTGTCTATCAGGAGATCGGGCCATATCGACCAGCCGAGCCGCCATCCTGTCATCGCCCAGGTCTTTGACCAGCCGTTGAGCACGATCAGTCGGTCCCGCAATTCCGGATACTGCAGCAAGGACGTGTGTGTTTCGCCGTCATAGGTCATCACGTCATAGATTTCATCGGAAAGGATCGCGACATCGGGATACCGGGCGAGCCCCGCGACCAGGGCATCGATCTCGGCCTTTGGTGTCACGCCGCCGGTGGGGTTGGCGGGCGAGTTGAGGATGATGAGCCGCGTCTTCGGCGTGATGAGAGACAACGTTTCTTCCGCAGAGAAGGCAAAGCCGTTTTCCTCGCGGATCGGAACCGGCACCGGCGTCGCACCGGTAAACTCGATCATCGACCGATAGATGGGAAAGCCCGGATCGGGATAGAGGATTTCCGCGCCAGGCTCGCCGAACATGGTGATCGCCGCATACATGGTCGGCTTGCCGCCCGGCATGATCATGACATTGTCCGGCGAGACCTCGATACCGGTGGTCGTCAGCGTGCGCCGCACGACTGCCTCGCGCGCAGGAAGGATTCCGTTTGCAGGCGTGTAGCCATGATGGCCATCGCGAAGCGCCTTCACTGCCGCTTCGACGATATGTTCCGGTGTTTTGAAATCGGGCTGACCTATCCCGAGATTGATGATGTCCCGTCCCTCGGCGGCAAGCTGCGTCGCCCGCGCCAAGACGGCAAAAGCGTTTTCCTCGCCGATACGGTCATAGGCTGCAACGGTGATTGGCATGCGCGCGCCTCCAAATACGCAGGTAAACCGGACTTCTGTCTGGCATTCGTCTGCGCTTTTTGCAATGCAGAGCCAGCTAGCGAGGAGCGCGAAAGCATGCGGGATTTGACAAGTTGGAAAGGTTGCCAGGCGCCGGGTATTTCCGCGCTGGAAGGACGCTTCGTGCGCCTCGAACGGCTATCTGCAAAGATGCACGGCAACGGACTCTACGAAGCATCGACAATGCCCGACGCCGGCGACCGTTTTCGGTGGCTGCCGGAATATCCTCCGGAAAGCCGTGAAGCTTTCCGGCCCTGGCTGGAGAGGGCTGAGGCCAGCACCGACCCGCTGTACTATGCGATCATCGACAAGGCGACCGACAGGATCGCCGGCCGCCAGACGCTCATGCGCATCGACACGAAGAACGGCGTCATCGAAATCGGCCACATATTCTGGTCTTCGCTGATCGCCCGGAAACCGGCAGCGACCGAGGCGTTCTACCTCTTTGCCCGTCACATATTCGATGACCTCGGCTACCGGCGCTTCGAGTGGAAATGCAATGACCGCAACGCCCCGTCGAAGCGGGCCGCCGAACGGTTCGGCATGACCTGGGAGGGCACGTTCCGCCAGGCCGCGGTGGTCAAGGGCGAAAACCGCGACACCGCCTGGTTTTCGCTGCTCGACCGCGAGTGGCCGCGTGCGAAGAAAGCCTTCGAAGCCTGGCTGGCCCCCGGGAATTTTGACGCGGACGGAAATCAGCTAAGACGGCTGGAGGAAATCAGGGAGAACATCGATGCCGGGACAGCTTGAGGGAAAGATTGCCGTCGTCACCGCCGCGGGACAGGGAATCGGCCGGGCAATCGCCGAGGCCTTTGCAGTCGAAGGTGCGAAGGTGCATGCGTCCGACATCGACATCAAGAAGCTCGACGGGCTCGACGCCTCGAAGGCTGTACTCGACGTAACCGACACGGATGCTGTCAACGCCTATGCCGCCGAGATCGGCGGAATAGACATTCTCGTCAATGTCGCTGGCTTCGTGCACCACGGAACCGTGCTCGATTGCACCGAGAGCGACTGGGACTTTTCCTTCGATCTCAACGTAAAGTCCATGCACCGCATGATCCGTGCCTTGCTGCCCGGAATGCTCGCGCGTGCCGAAGCCAACGATTCGTCGGGCTCGATCATAAACATGTCATCGGGCGCATCGTCGCTGAAGGGCGCACCGAACCGCTATGTGTACGGCACGACCAAGGCTGCGGTCATAGGCCTGACCAAGGCCGTGGCCCAGGATTTCATCCGGCAGCGTATCCGCTGCAACGCGATCTGTCCCGGCACCATAGAATCGCCGTCGTGGCATCAGCGGGTCGAGGAACTCGGCAAGTCCGTCGGCAGCACGGACAAGGCATTGCAGATGTTTGTCGACCGCCAGCCGATGGGCCGTGTAGGCAAGCCGGAAGAGGTCGCTGCGCTGGCCGTCTATCTCGCCAGCGACGCCGCCGCTTTCACTACGGGAACGGCAATCCCGATCGATGGAGGATGGACGCTCTGATGTCCGGGAACAATGACGGCGGCTACGACCGCAAGACCCTCATTACCGCTGGTGCAATCTTCATCGGGTTCGCCCTTCTTGTCTATTTCCTGCCCAACATCATGCTGGCGATCGGGGGCGAGAACCGTTGGCTGGCCGGGGCGGTTGTCTTCATCGTTCTTGTCTTGCCGTTCCTGGGCTTGTGGCTGCGTGGACGGATGCGCCGCAAGGACGATTGAGCAGCATATCAGGCCGCCAGAGCACCGCCGAGCAGTACGAGGCCCAGGACCATCACCAGTGTCGCGCCACCAAGTTCGACCGCGCGGTGTAGCCTGGCTGACATCACGCCGGATCCGGAATAGCGCAGTGCAACATTCTTCGCGGTGACTGCAAGCGTGGCCAGTGCCGACACGGTTATGGCGGTACCGAGCGCCATGGCCAGAACAGAGACGATCCCGCCGAGATAGAGCCCGTTCAGAAACGCGAAGGTCAACACGATCAACGCGCCCGAACAAGGTCTCAGACCCACCGCCGCAACCGCCGCCCAGGCAGAGCGCCAATTCATCGGTCCGGCCAGCATCTCGGGATTCGGCGCATGTGCATGTCCGCAAGTCGAACACACTTCGCCGTCGCCGTGATGATGATGCTCGTGGTCGTGGTCGTGATGATCGTGGTGATCGTGGTGATCGTGCGCATGCGCCACCGATCGCGACGACAGCGTCTTTGGTGACCGGAGCTTCGTCACCAGAAGCCATAGCCCGAACGCAGCGATCAGGGCGTAACTCGCCGTCTCCATGAACCAGGTCGCGTCCGTCATCGACACAGCTGTGCCACGAAGCACAAGGTAGGCCGCGCCGACAAGCACGATTGCCGACACGGCTTGCAGCATTGCTGACACGAAAGAGAGGATCACGCCGCGGCGCAAAAGCGTTTCGTTGGCGATCATGTAGGACGAAATGACCGCCTTGCCGTGGCCGGGACCGGCAGCGTGGAAGATGCCGTAGGCGAAGGACAGGCCCACGAGCAGCCACACTGCGGCGCCATCCTCGCGCATCGCCTTCAGCGCACCCGTCATCTCCCGGTAGAAGGAGCGCTGCATTTCGTTGATCCAAAGGAAGAACCCGGCGAACGGTCCGCCGGAAGGCTGCAACGACACCTCGTTGGAACCGATTCCGAGCGAGGATTGAGCGTGCGCGGCCGTCACGACCAGGAGTGCGCCCAATGTCGCACCCGCAGCAATGCGCCCTGTTACGCGAATCACCGGCAGTTCACCTCCATGCGGGTCGCCAGCAGCTTCGACA
Source organism: Oricola thermophila (assembly GCF_013358405.1). NCBI lineage: Bacteria > Pseudomonadati > Pseudomonadota > Alphaproteobacteria > Hyphomicrobiales > Ahrensiaceae > Oricola > Oricola thermophila. The sequence continues at coordinate 3,851,269 of NZ_CP054836.1, read as the reverse complement.
GGTCATTGCCGGTAGGATCGGAGAAGAATGCCTCGGTGAGAGTCGCCTGGTTTTGGGCGATCGCCTCGTCGGGATCCGGCACGACCATGGTACGGGTGCAATTCTTCGGGGCGCCCTCGAGCACCATGTTGCTGTCGTCGTAGAAATCGATCGCCGTATAGAATGTGGGATCATAGACACCGAAAGTCGGCGACGCGGTAATCGCGATCGGCTCTTCCGGCTCGGTCGTGAAGAAGATGATCATCTGCCCGTCATCGAACAGCACCTTCATGTCGTCCACCGGCTTGACGCCGATGTCCTTCCCATTGGCCGTGATCACCTGGAAATAGCCGAATTCCGCTATCGATTCCGATATCACCGAGGCGATTTCCCGCAGCTCCGGTTCCTCCAGCCGGTTGTCGGTATCGGCATCGAATTCCAGCATCACCGTGGAGGAAAACATCTCGTCGAAACGCCAGACGTGACGCAGGGCTTCCACCTGCCCGTCCGGTGCCACCGCAACTTCCAGCCGGGCCTCGGCGAAGACATGCGGATGGGCGGCAACCTTGCCTGCGGCGGCAGATGCGACTAGCGCCCCCAAAACGGCTGTGCAGGCGAAGCGTCTCGTGCTGGATTGCATTGTGTACCTCTCGTGCCCGCTCCACCGGAAAAACCCGGCCACATTATGGCGCCCTGTTCTCGTAGTCCCTGAACCACTCGACAAGGAAGTCGACCAATGCGCGCACCTTGGCCGGCAGATAGCGCCTGTGCGGGTAGACTGCATATATGCCTGCCTCTTCCGGGGTGGAATCCGGCAGCACCTCTACCAGTGCTCCGTTCTTCAGGTCCTCGCGTACGATGAAATCAGGTGCAAGTCCGAAGCCGAGATTCGCGAGAACGGCAGCGCGTGCCGAAAGCGGGCTGTTGACCTCGATCGGCCCGCCGACCGTCACCACCTGTGCCGCGCCGTCGGATCCTTTCAGCACCCAGTTGTTCCGCCGCCGCGCATTCGTGTCGATGATGCAGGGTCTGGAGGCGAGATCCTCCGGCCTTTCCGGCAAGCCGAATTTGCGGATGGTCTCCGGCGTCGCGACGAGCCTGAGCCGGAACGGGGCCAACCGACGGGCAATCAGGGCGGAATCCTCGAGCACGGTCACGCGGATGGCGAGATCGAAGCCTTCCTCCACAAGATCCACGAAGCGGTCATCCAGGTGGATGTCGAGACCGATCTCCGGATTTGCGGCGCAAAAGTCTATCAGGGCCTGATCGAGCGAAGCATCGGCGAAGCTTCGCGGCGCCGAAACCTTGATGCGCCCACGCACGCCCTCGCGGCTGTCGCGTACCATGTCCCGCAGCGTGTCGATTTCGCGCACGATTTCGACGGCGCGCTTGTAGTAGGTATGGCCGAGTTCCGTCAGCGAGAACTGGCGAGTGGTGCGGTTTAGCAGCAGCGCCCCGAGTTCGTCCTCGAGCTCTCGCACATATTTCGACAGCAGAGCCTTGGAACGTCCGATCTTCCGCGCCGCGGATGAAAACCCCTCGTTCTCGACCACCGCAATGAAGGCGCGCATGCGTGTCAGCGTGTCCATCGGACAGATCCTCTCTTCCCGTGACGGCGAGATTGCCTGAATGCCGTCGCCGATTCCCGTCGATCGTTCATGACTTTCGAACCCGTCCGTCAACCTTGTTCAAGATCGGTGCGCAAAAAGGATTCGGCAAGCCGGATTTTTCATTGATCCGCAACAGATATCCGCCTATATCCGCACCGCCCAAAGTCGCACGTGCCTGTGGGTGTCCGCCGTCCTCTCGTATTGGTGAGGGGAAAGGCAAGGTACCCGGAGCTAACCCCTCCGGTCGCTGCCCGGCCAACCGGACCAGCGAGGACATCTTGAAGCAACGACGGTCGGGTCTATCGATCACTCGTCTGGCGGTCCAAACGCCGGGGTAGTTGAGAGACACAGCCATCCTTGCCAAACGTGCGGAGGGGTCTCCCGTCCAATCAATGGCAATCAAGGCCGGTTTTTCCGGCCTGAGATTTCACGTGGTTCCGCAAGGGACCGGCACATGCACGCCGGTTTTGCCCGGAACCTCAGGTTTTCACGCAGCCCCGGCTGCACGGATTCGCCGATTGGATACTGACATGACGACTGCCCGCATCCAGGAATTTCTCGCCACCCGACGTCCTCCCTCCCCCTGCCTCGTTGTCGATCTGGACGTCGTCCGCGAGAACTATTGCGCATTCCGCAAGGCGCTCCCCGACAGCCGCATCTTCTATGCCGTGAAGGCCAATCCGGCGCCGGAGATCCTGCGCCTGCTGGCGTCCCTCGGTTCCTGCTTCGACACCGCCTCGGTGCCGGAAATAGAAATGGCTCTCGCAGCAGGCGCCACGCCCGACGGCATCTCCTTCGGCAACACGATAAAGAAGGAGCGCGACATCGCCCGCGCATACCGGCTGGGCATCCGGCTCTTTGCCGTGGACTGCGTCGAGGAAGTCGAGAAGATTGCCCGTTCCGCCCCCGGCTCACGCGTGTTCTGCCGGGTCCTGACATCGGGCGAAGGTGCCGAATGGCCGCTGTCGCGCAAATTCGGTTGCACACCGGAAATGGCGGTCGACGTTCTTGCCCGGGCAGCCCGACTCGGCCTCGACGCCTACGGCGTGTCGTTCCATGTCGGCTCGCAGATGGTCGACACCGGTGCCTGGGATGACGCGTTGGCTGATGCCCGTACGGTTTTCGACCGTCTGGGCGAGAAAGGCATCACGCTGAGAATGGTCAACTTGGGCGGCGGCTTTCCAACCCGTTACCTGAAGGATGTGCCGTCGGCAGAAACCTATGGAAGGGCAATATTCGACGCCCTGCGCGACCATTTCGGCAACCGCATCCCGGAGACCATCATCGAGCCGGGCCGCGGCATGGTCGGCAACGCCGGCGTCATCAAGTCGGAAGTCGTGCTTGTTTCGAAAAAATCGGACGATGACGAAGTCCGCTGGGTCTATCTCGACATCGGCAAGTTCGGCGGTCTTGCCGAGACCATGGACGAGGCGATCCGCTACCGGATCGTGACACCCCGCGACGGCGACATCACGGAACCCTGCGTCCTCGCGGGACCGACATGCGATTCGGCAGACGTTCTCTACGAGAAGGCCCCCTACCCTCTTCCGGTCTCGCTGACGATCGGCGACGAGGTGTTGATCGAGGGGACCGGCGCCTACACGACAACCTATTCTTCTGTCGCCTTCAACGGCTTCGAGCCGCTGCGTTCCTACGTGATATAACACCACATCCGGGGAACCGGGATTTCGTCGTTCCTCTGGCCCAGGTCAAGCGTGTGCGCGCTGCGGCAGCCTCGACGCTGTCAGGCGACATTCCGTTCCAGCCAGTCTCTCGCCTGCCGGAGATCGGAAGTGAAATTCGCCCGCTGCCGCGCCGCCTCGTCCGCTTCGCGGATGCGCAGCAGGAAGGATGGGTGATATGTCAGCAGCACCGGAAGGCTGTCGCGCGCCCGCGTGTGGATCGAACCACGCTCGCGCATGATACCGACATTGCGGTCGAGCAGAGAAAACGCCGCGGTCGCCCCCAGCGCCACGACCAGTTTCGGCCGGATCAGCGCAATTTCCTTTTCCACCCACCAGCGGCACAATTGCACCTCGCCGGCATCCGGCTTCCGGTGGATGCGACGCGCCCCGCGGGGCTCGAACTTGAAGTGTTTCACCGAATTGGTGACGTAGGTTTCCGACCGGTCGATGCCGACCTCGCCGAGAATTTCGTCGAACAATTGCCCCGCCGGTCCCACGAAGGGCTTTCCCTGGATGTCCTCCTGGTCGCCCGGCTGCTCGCCGACGAAAACGAGCTTCGCGTCTGCCCGCCCGTCGCCGAAAACCGTCTGGCTGGCCGGCCCGTGCAGATGGCAATGCGTGCAGAGCTTCGCCGCGGCGCGCGGCCCCTCCAGCGGATCCGGAACCTGGAAATTGGCTCCGCCGGGAATCTCCGCCTCTGCCACCATCTGCACCAGCCGCTTGATGTCGGGATCGGTCTTCTGCCCGATCTTCAGCTTGCCGTCGGCCAGACGCTTCAGCACCGAATAGAGAAATGCGAACCGGTCCGGTGCCGGGTGGAATAGCGCATGCTCTGCCATTGCCACGAACGCCCTGGGGACCGACAAGGTCGCGCCCGGAGGCGGCGCAGGCAATGCATCGGAGCCATTGTCAGTCAGCCATGTGACTGACCGGGGATCCACGCCATTCAGCGCCAGTGCCCGCGCAGCGTTGCGCCAGCCGGCAAAATCGTGCTCGTCCCGCAAGTGAACGGTGATGCCCATACCCGAATTTCACCGCAATGCCCCGGGAAATCCAGTCCGTGCATCGGAGATTCACAATGCGGAGGTGATCTGGAGGCCTCGCCCCGGATTCGAACCGGGGATGAAGGAGATTTGCACATCCCCCGCGTAGCCATTCCGCCACGAGGCCATTGATCACATAATCGTGATCCCGGCGTGATCCGTCAAATCCCGCCGGTACGGACGTGTCCTTATGGTTACCTGCCGATACCTGCGCGTGTCATCCCCGGATATCGATCACGCCGCAGTCGCCGACCTCGGAACCGAACGCGACGCGATAGCCATCCCTGTCCCAGGCCATCGACGTGACCGGTCCATTGCCGCCGCGCCGCAGAAGCACTTCCTTGCCATCCGCGAAGCGTGCTGCCAGCACCATGCCGTCGGTATATCCGATGGCGACTATGTCCTCCTGCGGATGGCATGAAACGGCGGTGACCATCTGGTCGCCCCGCGTCCCGAGTTCCAGCGGCGCCTTGCCCATCGGCCCGTCCTTGCCCTGGAAGGGCCAGACGATCGCTGCGGGAGCACCGGATGTCGCCAGCCACTTGCCCTTCGCCGACCACGACCAGCTCTTCACCTTGGCCGGATAGCCGGACATGCGCATGTGCTTCATGTCGTCGAGCCGCCACCCGTGCAGCGCATTCTCCTGCATGGTGGTGACGACATACTTGCCGTCGGGCGAAAAGGTAATGTCCGTGTGTGCGCCTTTCCACTCAAGGTCGATCGGCTTGCCGGCCGTCGTAACCCAGTGAAGCGTTCCGCCATTGTAGCGCGCTGTTGCCAGCCGCATTCCCTTCGGTGCGAAGGCAAGCCCCTCTATGGAACGCTCTTCGGAAAATTCCCGTGTCGTCCCGTCGGCAAGCCGGACCCACGCCTGCTTGCCCGCCGCCCATGCGACGGCATTCTGCGGCCCTGCGGCGACGGTGGTGATCCATTTCCTGCCGGCCGAGCCGAGGTCTTCGATGCCACCCGTCGCGTCGGACCGCCGCACCTGTCCGTCCTCGCCCCCCGTGACCAGTGCCGCCCCGTCGGGTACGGGGACGGCACAGGTCAGCCCGTCATGAACCGTTTCCGTCTTGTGGCCGTGGTCCAGCCGATGCACGGTCCCGTCGGCCTGCGCGAAAACCGGCACATCGCCGAGAAAGCCTGCAAACATGCAGAATCCGTCAAGATCGAGTGGTGCGACTGTTGGCATGAGGCATGAATCCGCGGTTCGGTTGCGTCGTGCAGCACTTCCCCGGAATGGCGGCCTGCGTCAAGGCACGGCGCAGGTATTGCAGCAAGGAATGGGCTTACTTTTCGAGACGAGTCGGTTAAGTTTGGCGGGTTCAAATTTTGAGGAGAGGCCCATTGGCGCACAAATTCAAGATCGTCAGCCGTAGCAACGGCCAGTTCGGAGTACAGTTCGTTTACAATTCCGAGGTGATCTTCTGGTCTGAAAGCTACAAGAGCAAGTCGAGCGCCCAGAACTGCATCGATTCGCTGAAGAAGAATGCGCCCGATGCCCCGACCGCCGACCTGACGAAGGACGAGGATGCCAAGGGCTACCACTTCGAGATTGCCGCCTCGAAGGACGGGCAGACATTCGTTCGTTTCGTCGCCTCCAACGGCGAAACGATGGTCCGTACCGAGACCTACACCTCCAAGTCCAGTTCGAAGAACGCCATCGAGTCGCTCAAGAAGAACGGCCCTGGCGCTGAGGTTGTCGACGAGTCCTGATCCGTCTCCGTCCGATTACCCCAAAAATCAGGCAGCGCACGCCGCGAACGTGCGCTCCAGCTTTTCCCGGTCGAGTTCGCGACCGATGAAAACAAGACGGCTTTCCCGCTTCTCGCCTTCCTTCCAGTCCCGCTCGTGGTCTCCCTCGATGATCATGTGCACGCCCTGCACCACGTAGCGCTGCGGGTCGTCCGGGAACGCGATGATTCCCTTCATGCGCAATATGTTCGGCCCGTCGAGCTGGGTGATTTTCTGGATCCACGGCATGAACTTCTGCGGATCCACCTCGCCGGCACGCAGTGAGACGGACTGGATGGTCGTGCCGTGAATCCCGCTATTATCGTGATGATGGTGCCCGTCTCCATGATGGTGATGCCCGTCATGCCCGTGATCGTGGTCGCAGTCCGGCCCGCATGCATGGTCGGGATGATCGTGATCGAGGAAATGCGGATCGTTCTCCAGCGCGCGGCTCAGGTCGAAGGCGCCGCGGTCCAGGATCTCCTTCAGGTCGATCTGCGAGCGTTCCGTGCGATGTATGCGCGCATGCGGATTGATCGCCCGGATCGTGCTTTCGAGATCGCGGAGTTCCTCCTCGCTGACGAGATCGACCTTGTTGAGCAGAACCACGTCGGCAAAAGCAATCTGGTCTTCCGCCTCGCGGCTGTCCTTCAGCCGCTCCGGCAGGTGTTTGGCATCGGCCAGTGCGACCACGGCGTCGAGCCGCGTCTTGGCGCGCACGTCATCGTCCATGAAGAATGTCTGCGCCACCGGCGCCGGGTCGGCCAGCCCCGTCGTTTCCACCAGGATCGCATCGAACCGCCCCGGCCGGCGCATCAGCCCCTCGACCACGCGCACCAGGTCGCCGCGCACCGTGCAGCACACGCAGCCATTGTTCATCTCGTAGATTTCCTCGTCCGACTCGACGATCAGGTCGTTGTCGATTCCGATCTCGCCGAACTCGTTGACGATCACCGCGTAGCGCTTGCCGTGATCCTCTGTCAGGATGCGATTGAGCAGCGTCGTCTTGCCGGAACCGAGATAGCCGGTCAGCACGGTAACGGGAATGGACTGTTCGCTCATGTCTGCCTCGCGCGGAATACTTTGTTTGCACGGCATATAGGCGATAGATTGAGGTCTCGCCACCGGCGTTTGCCGTATCGCGCCAAAACCGGGAAATTGCCGTCTTGATCGGTATCAATGCGAGCATCGGCAAACTGCCCGAGAACCCGGGAAAACGGGAGAATCCGCATGACGCTGTACAATGTCCGTCTCGAAATGGCCCGCGAACCGGGCTTTCCGAATGGCAATCCGAACCGGGGATACCAGCTCGTCCTGCCGCTGGACGACGAAATGAAGATCGATGCCGCGGAGTGGAAAAAGCACCCGGAGGCCTGCACCGTCCAGCGGTTCTGGGACGGCGAGCGCACCGAGCTCGGCTATATCGAGCGGCACCGCAAGGGGCAGTGGGTATTCGACTTCGATTTCGATGCCGATGACGACGACGAGGCGGGCTTTCGCTTCGGCGAACACGCCTTCAAGGAAGGCGAATATGTCTCGATCGCCGGCCACGACGGCAAGATGCACACCTTCACCGTGGTATCGGTCGCGCCGCAGGGCTGATCAGAAGCCCGGATGCTTCTCGACATCCTTCAACAGCTCGAAAAGCCCCTCGACCGCATGGTCGAGGATCTTTTCTCCGATTTCCGCCGTTGCGCCGGCGGCGTTGCCGACGGCGCCGATTTCAGAAAGGTCGGACATCTGCCAGCCGAAGGCGTGCGGCCCATAGGCCCTGAGATGGGTATACTCGCGGACATAATCCGCCTGCCTTGAAGGAAAATCCGCAGCCTGTACCATGTCCACCCGTTCCGGGTGGGTCGCCAGCATGACCGATGTTTCGATCAGCCCTCCGTGAATGTCGAGATACTTCTCCTCGGCGGTCATGATCCCGGACGGCAGACCGAACCGCGTCCAGCTTGTCGCCACCGCCAGCATGTTGAACCGCGTGCGCAGTTCCGTAGCCACGATGGTCATCAACGGCGAATTACCGCCATGCGCGTTCAGCATGACGAACTTGCGAATGCCGGATCGATGCGCCTGCTCTCCGATCCGCACCCACCGCCTGACCGCCTGGTCCCAAGCCAAGGTCTTCGTGCCGGCCACGTGCATGTGCTCCGGCGAATAGCCGATTTCCTCGACAGGCAGGAACACCACCGGCGCCGAGTCCGGCAGCCGCTCGATCAATCGCTCGACAACCGCTTCGGCGATCAGGCTGTCGGTCTCGAACGGCAGGTGCGGTCCGTGCTGCTCGGTCGCCCCCAGTGGCAATACCGCGATCCACTTCGCTGCTTCCGCCGGCGCGCGATCCGACAGATTCTCGACGCGCTGGCGCATCTTTCCTTGTCTCTTGTCTTCTCCCTTCGTCATGTCGCCTCCGCGAACAGTTTCGCCACCGCACCATGCTCGTGCCGTAGTTTTTCGATGTCGACGCCAACAGGCATGCCGTCCTCCACGGTCCATTTGCCCGCGATCATCACACGGTCGGCGCGATGTGCGCCACACAGCACCAGGGCTGCCAGCGGATCGTGCGCGCCGGAGAAGCGCAATTCATCGAGCGTGAACAACGCCAGGTCCGCCTGTTTCCCGACGGCGATCTTCCCGATCTCCGAGCGGCCGAGACAGGCTGCCGAGCCCTCCGTCGCCCATCGCAACGCGTCGAGGTGCGTTACGGTGGCATCGTACCGGACGCGGTTCAACATCAATGCATGGCGCACACCCTCCATCAGGTTCGAGGAATCGTTCGATGCCGATCCGTCGACTCCCAGCCCGACCTTCACGCCTGCCGCCTCCATCTCGCGCGTGCGACAAAGGCCGGAAGCGAGCACGGCATTGGAGGTCGGGCAATGACAGACGCCGACACCGGCATTGCCGAGGCGGGCAATCTCGCCGTCGTCGAAATGGATACCGTGTGCCAGCCACGTCCTGTCGCCGAGCCAGCCGCACTCCTCGAGATAGTCCACCGGACGGCAGCCGAAGCGCGCGACACAATAGGCGTCCTCGTCCTGCGTCTCCCCCAGGTGCGTATGCAGCGCGCAGCCGCATCGCCCCGCCAATGCGGCGGTATCCCGCATAAGGTCGCGGCTCACCGAGAAAGGCGAACAGGGTGCCAGCGCGACCTGGAGCATCGCACCTTCGCCGGGGTCGTGATATTTCGCGATGACCCGCTCGCAATCGGCGAGGATCGTGTCGTGGTCCTGCACGACGCTGTCCGGCGGGAGTCCGCCATCCTTCCTCGACAGGTTCATCGATCCCCGGTTGAGCGTCATCCGCATGCCGAGCGCCGTCGCTTCCTCCGCCTGTATGTCGATCGCGTCCTCCAATCCGGCCGGAAAGACGTAGTGGTGATCGGACGTGCATGTGACGCCCGAAAGCATCAGTTCGACCAGCGCCAGCCGCGTTGCCAGCCTCAGGCCATCAGGCCCGAGCTTCGCCCAGGCCGGATAGAGCGCGGTCAGCCAGTCGAAGAGTTCCTTGTTGATCGCCGCGGGATGCGCTCTTGTGAGCGTCTGGTAGAAGTGATGGTGCGTATTGACGAGTCCCGGCAGCACAACGTGGCGTGACGCATCGAATGTGTCGCATTCCATCGTCGGGGCTCCGCCCGCGGGCACGAGTTCGGCAATCCGGCCTTCCGCGACGACGATGCCGCCGGTCGCGTCGGCTCCGGAGAGAATTGCGAGCGGGCCTTTCAGCCAGAGGGGTTTGGGAGCGTTCATTTCGGCAATCGGTCCACGGCATCCATGCGCCACCATTAATGGATCGAGGGCCTGACTGCAAAGATGGACCGCCGTCGGACGGCGGCCCGAACTTGACCCGGAAATATTCGTCGGCTAATCGATTTGCATGAACCGCTACTATATCGAGAAGGACGCCGAAGAGGCGACCAACCTCTTGGCCAGCCTCCAGAACACGGCGCGCAACAGTCGCACGCACATGGCTCGTCGCCTGCAGTCGATTGGCCTTTATGCGGGTCAGGAGAGCATTCTGGAACTCCTCGCGAAGGAGGACGGCCAGGCGCTTGGCCAACTCGCGGCCGCGTTGGGCGTCAAGCCGCCCACTGTCACCAAGTCGGTCACCCGCCTGCAGGAACAGGAGATCGTCGAACGCCGCCCCTCGGAATCCGATGCCCGCCTGATCCATGTCTGGCTGACCGAAAAGGGCCGCGCGCTTCTCGACAATATGCAAGACGCCATTCGCGAATCCGAGGCGCGCGCGCTTGACGGAATAAAGAAGAAGGAGCGCAAGGCGTTGGCCCGGATTCTCGCCCGCATCGACGCCAATCTTTCCGGAACCGCGACAAGGCCGAAGAAGAAAAGGAAGTCCGGCAACAGGAAAAAGAAGCCGGCCGTCGAATAGGCGTGCTGCCGCCGGCATTGCTCGCATCGAATGGGCGATCCCGGCCCGGCCCCACTGCGCGCCTCCCTCCATTTCCCCGACTGACTGCCCTGCCCCGCCCCGCCGACCAAGACGCCTAAACATTTTGCTCTTGCGGCCTGCAAATTTTAAAGCTAGCTAAATTTTTTAAAGGGAGAGGGGTTCGTGGCGCAGAAGATCAAGCTTTCAACCATTGCTGATGCACTCGGCGTATCGACGGCGACGGTCTCGCTCGCATTGCGTGACAGCCCCCTTGTTGCCGAGGCCACCAAGGAACGCATCAAGGCGCACGCCCGCCAGATGGGCTATATCTACAACCGGCGTGCCGCCAGTCTGCGCACATCGAAGTCAGGCATCATCGGCGTCGTCGTCCATGACATCATGAACCCGTTCTACGGCGAGATTCTGAAGGCCATAGAAACGGAACTGGACCGGTCCCGCCACACCTTCCTGTTGTCCAATCACTACGACAACGTCGAGAAGCAGCGCGATTTCCTGGACACGCTGCTGCAACTCGGCGCCGACGGCGTCATCATGTCTCCGGCCATCGGTACACCGCTTGACGATATCGACCTGGTATTGCGGAACGGCCTTCCCGTGGTCCTGATAGCCCGTTCCATCCCGCGCGCGCGCCTTCCGGTCTTTCGCGGCGACGATGCCTTCGGCACCGGGCTCGCAACCAAGCACCTGATATCGCTCGGCCACAAGCGCATCGCGATGATCGGTGGCACCGACGATACCTCCACCGGTCGCGATCGCTTCCAGGGCTATCTTCAGGCGATGGAAAAGGCAGAATTGCCGGTCAAGCCGGAATGGCGCATTCCCGGCCCGCGTACGAAGCAGGCGGGTTTCGAGGCGGCCAGCGAGTTCCTCGCCCTGCCCGACAAGCCGACTGCGGCCGTGTGCTGGAACGATCTCGTCGCCATCGGCATGATGAATGGCATCCGTCGCGCCGGCCTCGTGCCGGGCATCGACATCTCCATCACCGGCTATGATGATCTCGAGGAAGCGGCCATTGCCACGCCTGCGCTGACAACGGTTTGGAACGGTCAGCCGGAAGTCGGGCGTCGGGCCGCCCGCGCCCTTCTCGACCGCATCGATGGCGTCAAGGACCAGTCCGGCACGCTGGAACTCATCCGGCCCGAACTGCATATTCGCCAGTCCACCTCCCCCGTGAAGGAAAGGAACTGACATGGCAAACGACCTGAAAACCCTGCGCGTCGCCATGCCGGCCGCGTTCGATCCGCGCGCCAGGGACCGCATTGCCGGAGAATTTGACGCCTTGACGCTCGAGCGGCCGGATCCCGCGCTTGTTCCTGCGGAATTGCGCGAAAGCATCCGTGGTTTGGCAGCGGGTCTGAGCCCGGACTGGATTCCGGTAATCGACGCGCTTCCCTCCCTGGAAATCATCGCCAATTTCGGCGTCGGCTACGATCCGAAATCCAGCCTCCACGCCATTGAAAGGGGCATCGTCGTCACCCACACGCCCGGCGTGCTCGACGAGGAGGTTGCCGACACCGCCGTGGCGCTGCTGCTGAACACCGTGCGCGAATTCTACTCGGCAGAGGAATGGCTGCGTCAGGGTCGGTGGACAGGCGAGGGCAACTACAGGCTTACGCCCCTGACCCTGCGCGACCGGACGGTGGGAATCTACGGTCTCGGACGCATCGGAAAGGCGATCGCGCGCCGGCTCGAGGCTTTCGGCCTGTCGATCCGCTACCACAATCGCAGCCGCGCCACCGATGTAGCCTATCCGTATCACGACACGCTGCTCGACCTTGCCGAGGCCGTCGACACCCTGGTTTGCGTCGTTCCGGGCACGCCGGAGACGCGACATACGGTCAATGCCCAGGTGCTCGAGGCGCTTGGCCCGAATGGTGTGCTTGTCAATATCGGCCGCGGCACCGTGATCGACGAGGCGGCCCTCGTCGCCGCCTTGAGCAAGGGGACGATTGCCGGCGCGGGCCTCGATGTCTTCGAGAACGAGCCGGATGTCCCGGAGGAACTGATCGCCATGCGGAATGTCTGCCTCCTGCCGCATGTCGGGTCGGCATCGGTGCATACGCGCGGATTGATGGGCGATCTCGTCGCCGACAATCTGGTGTCGTGGTTCTCGAAGGGAGAGACGCTGACCGCCGTGCCGGAAGCGCGTCATCTGGCGAAGCGCAGCGGGCGTTAGCCCTCGCTTAACCATGATCGGCCAATGTGCCCGCCTGTTTGTAGTGCAAGTGGTGGGATCGGCGATGAAATCTTTCGCGTACTGGATCAATGGCGCTGCCGTGCTCGGCATCGCCGGAATGATGGCCATGGGCAGCGGAATTGCCGATCCGGGAATCGACACCATGACCACCGCATCGATCGCGCCCCCGGCGGATGCCGACCGGTTCATGGTGGTCGACCACGCCCGCAACCGCACCTGCATAGTCGCCCTGCACCGCGCCGCGGGCTATGACATCCACCGGCTTGAGCCCGGAAAGTGCGACGGCATGCCGCCGGCGCTTTCCGAGGCGCGCATCTGGCAGGACACCGCAACCGGCAGGGTGCGCATAACCGACCGCAAGGGAAATGTCGTGATGCGCCTGTCCGCCGACGACCGTTTCGGCTGGAATGTCGTGGAACCGGCTGATTTGGCGCTGTCCTTCGAGGCGTTCTGACGCGCGCCAGCGCTTTCTCAGGTGGACGCGCGTTCCGCTGCGCGGGCTCGCGCGGCATCGCCAAAAGCCTTGAACAACGCGCCCGAGGGCTTGTCTGTCTTCGCCCAGTATTCCGGGTGCCACTGCACACCCACGACAAACCCCTTGGCACCGTCGACCGTGACCGCCTCCACCGTGCCGTCGTCCGCCGTGGCCTCGACGCTCAGCCCTGGCGCCAGCTTCTCGACGGCCTGCCGGTGCAGCGAGTTCACCTTGATGCGATCCGCATTGACGATGCGCGCCAGGCAGCCGCCACGCCGCAGATCCACCTCGTGCGCAAACGCGAACCGCTCGTCCTGAACGTCGCTTTGCGGCGCGCGGTGGTCCGCATTGCCCGGCCGTGTCTGGATCTCATGGGCGATCGTCCCGCCCAGCGCGACATTCAGTTCCTGCAAGCCGCGACAGATCGCGAACAACGGCACGCCCCTGTCGATTGCGCCGCGAATCAGCGGCAATGCGGTCGCGTCGCGGGCCTCGTCATAGGGCTCGTGGTCGGATGTCGGTTCCACGCCATAGCGGTGCGGATGCACGTTCGATTTCGACCCGGACAGCAGCACGCCGTCGACACGGCCAAGCAGGTCGCCGAGATCGATTCGGTCGCCGAAGGCGGGTACGATCAGCGGCAGCACGCCGGCAACCGACATGGCCGCTTCGAGATAGAACTGCGGGGTGCAATGCCAGCGATAATTGTCGAAATCGCGGACATCAGCGACCACGGCGACGATCGGTTGCATGGTTGTTCTCTCCTGGTAAATCCGCACCTTATGTATTGGTGCCGACGTTCGATGCAATGGTCTTGTACTGCACGCTTTTTGGGCACCGGTCGCGGGTGCCGCCGCATTCGATCGCAGTGGACAAAAAAATTTACCATTCAGTGCGTTTTGACCGGGCGTCACCGCTGGACAGGCAAGGGCAAAACTGTAAGGTACGCGCCGGGTTCCGCCGCGGAAAAGCCCGTGTTTTTGGGGGGACAACGGGGCGGTCTCGTCACGTAATCATCTGGGAGGATCTTATGGATCGTCGTTCTTTCATCAAGAAAACCGGCGCTGTCGGCGCCGGCGCTGCGGCTGCAACCGCCCTTGCCGCCCCGGCCATCGCGCAGTCCATGCCGAAAATCACTTGGCGCTGCACCTCGGGCTTCCCGAAGGCGCTGGACACCATCTACGGTGCTGCCGAGGTCTTCGCCGCCGCGGTGAATGAAGCCACCGACGGCAACTTCAACATCCAGGTCTTCGCCGCCGGCGAGATCGTCGGCACGCTGGAAGCGCTCGATGCCGTGTCCAACGGCACGGTGGAGATGATGCACAACTGCTCCTACTATTTCTGGGGCAAGGACCCGACCTTCGGCATCGGAACCGGCATTCCCTTCGGTCTCAACGCCCGCATGACCAATGGCTGGCTCTACGAGGGTGGTGGCACCGACCTGCTCAACGAATTCTATGCCAACTACAACACCATCGCGTTCCCGGCCGGCAATACCGGTGCCCAGATGGGCGGCTGGTTCCGCAAGGAAATCAACACGCTCGACGACCTGAAGGGCCTGAAGTTCCGCATCGGCGGCATGGGCGGCAAGATCATCGAGAAGGTCGGCGTGGTTCCGCAGGGCATCCCCGGCGGCGACATCTACCCGGCACTGGAAAAGGGTGCCATCGACGGCGCCGAGTGGGTCGGCCCCTATGACGACAGCAAGCTCGGCTTCAACAAGGTCGCTCCCTACTACTACTATCCGGGCTGGTGGGAAGGCGGCGTGACCGTCCACAACTTCATCAATCTCGAGAAGTGGAACGAACTGCCGAAGTCCTACCAGGCAATTGTCAAGAGCGCATCCGCTCTGGCCAACAGCGTGATGATGGCCCGTTACGACACGCTGAACCCCAAGGCCCTCAAGGAGATCGCTGCCTCCGGCACGCAGCTCCGTCCCTACAGCCAGCAGATTCTCGAGGCCTGCTTCGACGCTGCGACGGAAACCTATGCCGAGCTCTCCGCGGAGAACGCGACCTTCAAGAAGGTTCACGACAGCTACATGGGCTATCGCCGCGAAGGCTATCTGTGGCAGCAGCTGTCGGAGTACAACTTCGACACATTCCAGATGCTGCAGCAGCGCGCCGGCAAGCTCTAGGCACTGGCAAGACAATGCAAAAGGAAGCCCGGGACGGCTCGCCGCCCCGGGCTTTTTCTTTCCCCTGCCGGGCCCCGGCTATTTCAGCGATGCGGCTTCCCCGGCGAGTGCGGCAATCCGGTCCCAGTCGCCGGATGTGACAGCATCCTTCGGCGCCACCCAGGACCCCCCGACGCAGAGCACATTCGGTAGCGCCAGGTATTCGTCCGCGTTTTTCGCCGAGACCCCGCCGGTCGGGCAGAACCTCACGCCGCCGAAAGGCGACGACAGCGATTTCAGATAGGCCGCCCCGCCCGCCTGTTCGGCCGGGAAGAACTTCAGCAGTGAATAGCCGTCCTCCAGTGCCGCCATGATCTCGCTCGACGTCACCGCGCCGGGCAACAGCGGCACCGGGCTTCCCTCTGCGGCGTCCACCAGTTCCGGCGTCAGGCCGGGACTGACCACGAATTTTGCGCCTGCATCGACCGCCTGGTCGAACTGCGTGCCGTTGAGGATGGTGCCGGCACCGACCAGCGCCTCCGGAACCTCGTCCGCCACGCGACGGATCGATTCCAGTGCGGCATCGGTCCTGAGCGTGATCTCGATCGCGGGCAGTCCGCCGGCCACCAGCGCCTTCGCCAGCGGCACCGCGTCCTTCGCGTCATCGAGCACGATGACTGGTATGACCGGCTGACCGGTCATGATGGGAAGCAATGCATCGGTATTTTGCGGCATGTCGAAGTCCTTGTGGCGTTCTGCCGTGCACTTAAATCGGTTTAGCGAAGCCGTCCAGACCATGTGTCGGATTTCCGGGCGGCACCCGGCAACATAGCCCGCAAAAGACGGTACAGGTATGACAAGTTGCGAAAAAATGCCCCGCTTCGCGATGCGCGCCGCAGTTCGTCCATGGTCCTCGTCCCTGCCGATCCGCTCGGATCGAGTCCGTGATCGGCCTGGAACCGTCTGACCGCCCGCTCGGTTTCCGGACCGTACTGCCCGTCCTGCGCAAGCGGATAGCCCGCCGCCGTCAGCATCCGCTGCAGTTTCCGGACCGCCTCCCCGCGGTCGCCGCGCACGAGACCGGCCGGCCCGGGCCTGCCGCTGTCCAGCAGTCGCCTGTGGCGCCGGTAGGCGGCGGCGATCCGGCTGTCGTAGCGGTGCACCCTGTAGCGCGGTCCGTTATAGGCACGCGCGAATGCGGCCCAGTCCCGCGCTTTCAAAGCGTCGATCAGTCCGTTCGCCTGCATGAACCGCACCATCAGGCGTACCTGTCCCGCCGGGCCGGACCGGGCTTCGGCGACAAGTTCCTCGATCGAGGCGTACCCCAGCGCTTTCCAGTGAAATCCCATCACCTGGCCCATGCCCCACGATGTCGATTGCAGCGCCGCCGGGCGATCGACCTTCATGGCTTCCGCGAGCAGGCGCCAGCGCTCCGCCTGCGAGGCCGGGTTCCTCACCACACCCGCCCTTGGCGATGCCAGCCCCAACGCGCGCGCCCGGGCGCGTTTCCTGCCGTCCAGGAGACGATCGAACCAGTGCCCCTCGAAGCGGATCAGGGGCTCCTTGCGACCGTCGATCTCGGCAAATGCCCGACCGCCCGATTCCACTTCGATCACGGCCAGCAGGGCCGCCGGCTCCGCTCCGACATCCCGTGCGGCCGCCTCGATTTCCGATATGATTTCTTTCGAGAACATGGCCAATCCCGCAGAAGGTTTCGCTGCGGCAATTGTGCGCCGGCTTTCGCGCCGTTGGATAAGTTTTCCGCCCCGTGCGGGCGATCAGGCCGACATCGCGGCCGCTTCTTCGATCCTGTCGCGCCCGCCGTTCTTGGCGGCATAGAGCCCCTCGTCCGCGACGCGCATCAGCGCGTCGAAATCCCGGCTCCCGGCACCGACGTGATGGATGCCGGCGCTGATCGATATCCGGAAGCGACGCTCGCCGGCAGAGATGATGGTCGCCTTCATCGTCCGGCGGATCCGTTCCACGGTTGCCCGCGCCTCGTTCGCCGACAGGCCGTCCAGCAGGACCGCGAATTCCTCCCCGCCGATCCGCGCAACCATGTCACCGTCACGCACGATCGAACGGCACACCTGCGCGCATGTCCTGAGCGCCTCGTCACCCGCCGCGTGACCATAGGTGTCATTGATGCCCTTGAAATGGTCCACGTCGAACACCGCAAGCGCGAAATTGCCGCAACCATGTTCGAGCCGCCGGCGCAGCCGCGCTTCGAAAGCGCCGCGGTTCAACAGCCCGGTCAGCGCGTCGTGGTCGGCGGCATGGCGCAATTCCAGGTTACCCCGTTCATAGGCAAGCGACAGGGCGAAGGCGCCGGCGCCGACCGCGTGCAGGACGCCTACCACCAGGTGAATTTCCAGCAAGGTGTCCTCGGGCAGGTAGCGCACGATGTCGCCTGCCGCGAACAATCCCTGCCCCACGCGGACCGCGAATGAGGCGCCCATGATTCCGTACGCGAAAACGAGGCCGATCCGCGAAGGCAGCCGGTCGGCGCGGTCCCGCCAGAACTCGGCCGCTGTCGCGAAGGCAGTCGCGCAGAGGATCACGTTGACGATCGTGTAGACCGCGGAATAGGAGCCCGCCACGGCCGGAATGGCGCACAGGCCCACGAACAGCGCGCACGGGCCCCAGACCATCCAGTTCCGAGTATCGCGCCCGCCGAACTGGCGTGCAGCCAGCCAGCGCATTCCGAATCCCAGCACCAGCAGGCCGTTCGGCACGGTTGCCATGAAGAACCGCGGCAGGTCGTCGAGAAAGACATAGGCTGTCAGCGCTGCCGCCAGCACGAGATTGGCAACCGTCCACGTGCCCCAGTACGGCTGGTCTCTCCGGCCGCGCCCGGCGACATGAAACGCGGTCGCCATGACCACGAGAATCAATGCGATGGCCAGGAATAGCGTCGTCGTGTCCAACGATTGATCCCCCGATCCCCACAGACCGGCGGTTGATTTGGCGACGGTCCGGATGCAACCGGGAATAGCAGAACCGGCCTACCATCCGGTTAGGTGCCATGGTTACCGGCCGGTAAATCCATTCGTGACTGCCGGTTTCGCGCTGGCGTTCGCGGCGACCGCCCCTTGCCTCGATATCCGTTCGGCAGTAACCGGAAGGTCATGCACAGGAACCCGCCATATATCGTTGCCGCGCTCTATCACTTCGCGAAGTTCGACCGCTTCCGCGAATTCCGGCCGGAGCTTGAGGCGGTTTGCCGCGAAGCCGGGCTGAAAGGCACGCTGCTGCTGGCAAGCGAGGGCATCAACGGAACGGTCGCCGGTTCGCGAGAGGGTATCGACCGCCTTCTCGAGTTTCTTCACGCCCAGCCCGAATTCGCGGGCCTGGAACACAAGGAAAGCTGGGCGGAGAAGGCCCCATTCCTGCGCATGAAGGTGCGTTTGAAGAAGGAAATCGTGACCATGGGCGTGCCCGACACGGACCCGACGCAGATCGTCGGCACCTATGTCGAGCCGCGCGAATGGAACGACCTCATAGCCGACCCTGACACAGTCGTCATCGACACCCGAAACGACTATGAATACGCCATTGGCACCTTCGAGAACGCGGTCGACCCCCATACCAGCACGTTCCGCGAGTTTCCTGACTGGGTGCGTCGCCACGACAACGAGCTGAAGGGCAGGAAGATCGCCATGTTCTGCACCGGCGGCATCCGCTGTGAGAAGGCGACTGCCTTCGTCAAGACACTCGGCTTCGAAGAGGTCTATCACCTCAAGGGCGGCATCCTGAAATACCTGGAGGAAGTGCCTGAGGAGGAAAGCAAGTGGCGAGGCGCCTGTTTCGTCTTCGACGAACGTGTAGCCGTCGGCCACGGCCTGAAGCCGGAAAACTACGTTCTGTGCCGCGCCTGCCGGCATCCCCTGACGCCCGAGGAGACCCGATCCGCGAAATATGTCGAGGGCATCTCCTGCCCTCATTGCTACGAGAAGCGTACCGCGGAGGACCGCGCCCGCTACGCCGAGCGACAGCGCCAGATCGAGCTGGCGCGGATGCGCGGCCAGCGGCACCTCGGCAGTGAATGACCGGGATCGCCGCCACGCACATGCAGCGCTCTCACGGCAAGGGTACGCTTGCCGTTAAGCGCGCGGCCGGGCGCACGCGTATCGACCGGCTTCACCAGTCGGGAAATGCGAAGATCCGGGTACCGGGAACGCATACCGATGCGCTGGAAGCCGTTCTCATCAACACGTCCGGAGGCGTCACCGGTGGGGACACCCTGTCCTGGACGATCGAGTCTGGTCCGGGCACCAACGCGATCATTTCCACCCAGGCCTGCGAGCGCATCTATCGGAGCGCCGGCGATACCGGCCGGCAGAACACGGCAATCCGGGTCGAGTCCGGCGCCACGCTGTTCTGGCTGCCGCAGGAGACGATCCTATTCGACGGCGGCCGCTTCGTCCGTGCCCTCGAGGTCGACCTCGCGGATGATGCGCGCTTCGTCGGCCTGGAAACCCTGATTCTCGGTCGCGAGGCGATGGGCGAGACCGTTGCCTCCGGCCTGTACCGTGACCGCTGGCGCATCCGCCGCGCCGGAGCGCTTGTCCATGCCGAGGATTTCCGTATCGACCCGGAGGGGGAACCCTGCGTAACGGCTGCCGCCGTGCTGGGCGGGAACCGGGTCGCGGCGACGCTGGTCGTTGCGACCGGGGACGACGCGGAACGCCTTGACCTGGCCGTGGCGAAGGCCCGCGACCTGCTGGACGGCACCGCCGCGGGAATCAGCCGAATCGGCGAAGGCGCCGGCGGCAGGATCGTCGTTCGCGCCGCCGCGCCGACGAGCCATGCCCTGCGCAAGCGTCTTCTCCCGCTGCTTTCCCTGTTTCTCGACGGTCGGCCGCTGCCGAGAACATGGTCCTTGTAGGCGCCCGCGCCATCATCCGTCGTCCGTTTCGGAAAAAATTTGTTGTTAGTTACAATCGCAACCATTACGAACGGACCGATTGCGATGCGACCGCCCCTTATACGGGAGGATGGGCGACGGCGGCATGTGATCGTACCCTCCTCCCCCGCACGCAGACCGCACCGCCGACGACGACAAGGACGGAACGATGAAACTCGCGACCCTCGACAACGGTACACGTGACGGCAGGCTGGTCGTCGTATCGCGCGACCTGACGCGCTGCACGGATGCGACCTCCGTCGCACCGACCCTGCAGGCTGCTCTCGACAACTGGAATGAAGTTGCGCCGAAGCTGGAAGCGCTCTCCGAGGGCCTTCTGAAGGACGCGGTGCCGACCGAGCGCTTCCACGAGCATGACGCGCTATCGCCGCTGCCACGTGCGTACCAGTGGGCGGACGGCTCCGCCTATGTCAACCACGTCGAGCTGGTGCGCAAGGCGCGCGGCGCCGAGTTGCCGGCCTCCTTCTGGACCGACCCGTTGATGTATCAGGGCGGCTCCGACACGTTTCTCGCCCCGCGCGCGCCGATCCGCATGGCCGACGAGGCCTGGGGCATCGACATGGAGGGCGAGGTTGCCGTCATCGTCGACGACGTGCCCATGGGTGCCTCGCCGGCGAGGGCGAAAGACGCCATTCGCCTCGTCATGCTGGTCAACGACGTCTCCCTGCGCGGCCTGATCCCCGCGGAACTCGCCAAGGGGTTCGGCTTCTTCCAGTCCAAGCCGTCCTCGGCCTTCTCGCCGGTCGCAGTCACGCCGGACGAGCTGGGTGACGCATGGGACGGCGGCAAGGTGCATCTGCCGCTCTGCGTGGATCTCAACGGCGAGCCGCTCGGCCGCGCCAATGCCGGCATCGACATGACGTTCGATTTCCCGACGCTGGTCGCCCATGCCGCGAAAACGAGGCCGCTCGGCGCCGGTGCCATCATCGGTTCCGGTACCGTGTCCAACAAGGATGCCGACGGCAACCCCGGCAAGCCGGTCGCCGATGGCGGGCTGGGCTATTCCTGCCTGGCTGAGGTGCGCATGATTGAGACCATTCGCGACGGTGCGCCGAAAACGCCATTCATGCGGTTCGGCGATACCGTTCGCATCGAGATGAAGGACGCCGAGGGACACTCGATCTTCGGCGCCATCGAGCAGACCGTCGAGAAATACGAAGGAACCGACTGATGGCCAAGCAATTCGCTTCCGCCGGCGATCTCGCCGAGAAGAAGATATCCTTCACCGAAATCGGCCGCGATCTCTGGGCGTTCACCGCCGAGGGCGATCCGAACACCGGCGTCATCATCGGCGACGATTCCGTCATGATTGTCGAGGCGCAGGCCACGCCGGAACTGGCGAACAAGGTGATCGAGAAGGTACGTTCCGTCACGGACAAGCCGATTACCCATCTCGCGCTGACCCATTATCACGCCGTCCGCGTTCTCGGCGCGTCCGCCTACAACGCGCCGACCATCGTCATGAGCGAGAAGGCCCGTTCCATGGTTGCCGAACGCGGTGCCGAGGACCGCGAGTCCGAATTCATGCGCTTCCCGCGCCTGTTCAAGGGCTATGAGAACATCGCCGACGTACCGCCCCTGACCTGGCCGACCACGACCTTCACCGACAGGATGAGCGTCTATCTCGGCAAGCGGCGCGTCGACCTGATGTTCCTCGGCCGGGCGCACACAGCCGGCGACATCGTCATCCACGTGCCCGACGAAAACGTCATGTTCACCGGAGACATCGTCGAATACCACTCCGCCTGCTATTGCGGCGACGGTCATTTCGGCGACTGGCCGAAGACCATCGAGAAGATCCGCGCCTTTGACGTGGACGCCATCGCGCCCGGCCGCGGCGACGCGCTTGTCGGCAGGGACATGGTCAATGCGGCGCTCGACCTGACGACGGACTTCGTCACCTCCACCTACGATCCGGTGGCGCGCGTGGCCAGGAAGGGCGGTTCCCTGAAGGAGGCCTGGGACGCCTGCCGCGCCGAGTGTGATCCGAAATTCTCCGACTACGCCATCTACGAGCATTGCCTGCCATTCAATGTCAGCCGTGCCTATGACGAGGCGCTGGACATCGACACGCCGCGCGTCTGGACGGCACAGCGCGACCGCGAGATGTGGGAGGCCCTGCAGGGCTGAGGCCGACGAGAGGAAGCACCACGGGAGGAGCGAAGGTGGACCAGGCAGTCGAAACCGGCGGCAAGAAGATATTCGAGACGCCGCTTTATCCCTATCGGCGCACGGCGGACCAGGAACCGGGCGCCTCGGCACATCATCCGGTCGTCGTGGTCGGCGCCGGCCCCATCGGCCTTGCCGCCGCCATAGACCTCGCCCAGATGGACGTGCCGGTCGTCGTGCTCGACGACAATGACAAGGTCTCCTGGGGCTCGCGCGCGGTCTGCTACGCCAAGCGCCCGCTGGAAATTCTGGACCGGCTCGGCTGCGGCCAGCCGATGGTCGACAAGGGCGTTGAGTGGAACATCGGCAAGGTGTTCTTCGACGACCGCCAGGTCTACGAATTCAACCTTCTGCCTGAGTCGGGACACCGCCGCCCGGCCTTCATCAACCTGCAGCAATACTATTTTGAACAGTATCTCGTTGAACGGATCCGCGAGTTGCAGCGGGAGGGAAAGCCCGTCGAGCTGCGCGGCCGCAACAAGGTCGTCTCCGTCGAGGAAAAGGAAGGCGGCGTCGCGCTGACCGTGGACACGCCCGATGGCCCCTACGCCATCTCGGCCGACTGGCTGATCGCCTGCGATGGCGCCGGCTCGCCGATCCGCTCCATGATGGGGCTCGATTTTGTCGGCCGCGTCTTCGAGGACAATTTCCTGATCGCCGACGTCGTCATGGAGGCCGATTTCCCGACTGAGCGCTGGTTCTGGTTCGATCCGCCCTTCAACCGCGGCCAGTCGGCACTTCTGCACAGGCAGCCCGACAATGTCTGGCGCATCGACCTGCAGCTCGGCTGGGATATCGACAAGGAGGAGGAAAAGAAGCCCGAGAACGTCATCCCGCGCCTCAAGGCCATGCTTGGCGAAGACGTGAAGTTCGAGCTCGAATGGGTGTCCATCTACACCTTCCAGTGCCGCCGCATGGAAAAGTTCCGGCACGGCCATGTGATCTTTGCCGGCGATTCCGCGCACCAGGTGTCGCCCTTCGGCGCGCGCGGCGCCAATTCCGGCCTGCAGGACACCGACAACCTGTGCTGGAAGCTGAAGCTGGTGATGGACGGCTTGGCGCCGGAAAGCCTGCTCGACTCCTATGATCACGAACGGATCCACGGCGCGGACGAGAACATCCTCAATTCCACGCGCTCGACCGATTTCATCACGCCGAAATCGGAGATCAGCCGCATTTTCCGCGACGCGGTGCTGGACCTTTCCGAGCGCTACGAGTTCGCGCGTCCGCTGGTCAATTCCGGACGCCTGTCCGTGCCCTGCGTCTATGACGGTTCGCCGCTCAACGGCCCGGACAGGCTGGAAGGCGGCCCCGCGCGCACGCGGCCCGGCGCCCCCTGCCCGGACGCACCGCTCGACTCCGGCTTCCTGCTTGATTTGCTCGGGAACCGCTTCCATCTGCTCGCCATCGACGCGGATATTCCCGACAGCATCGGGGATGGCGGCGTCGTGGCGGAGGCGCTGCGGCTTTCATCCGCCGATGATTCCGATGGCGGCCTGGCCGCGCGCTATCTCGGCGAGGCCCGGTCCGCCGTCTATCTGATCAGGCCGGACCAGCACGTCGCGGCCCGCTGGCAGTCTTTCGACGAGGCGGAGGTCAAGGCCGCGATCCGCACCGCAACGGGGAGGGCATGACAATGGCAAAGCTGGAAACCAGGCCGAACATCGCCGCACCCGACGATTTCTATGCCGACCTTCTGGCCGCGCACGAGGGGTTGGACAAGGAGGAGAGCGACGCCTTCAACGCCCGCCTCATTCTCATCCTGGCCAACCATATCGGCGATCGCGAGACGCTGCGCGAGGCGCTGGAGGCCGCCCGGTCCCGCTGACCCGTCCCAAGCCGGGGAGGTGCTCCGAGAACGCCTTCCGCGCCCCTTACAGGCGCAGGCCGTCAAGCTCGTTCAGAAGATCGAGCAGCGTGTCCAGCTTGTCCGCACCGAGATGGTCGCGTAGCCGCGCGGTGATGCGTTCCGCCTCCGCCATGTTGGAGGCGATGAAATCGTGACCTGCGGACGTGATGGTGATCTGGAGGCGGCGCCCGTCTGTCGGATGCGGCGTACGGTTGACATAGCCCTTCTCCGAAAGCGCCTGCAGGATCCGCGTCAGGCTCGGCAGCAGCAGACAGGACCGCTCCGCGATCTCCGTCGGGTCCATCGCGCCATTCTCGTCGAGCACGCGGAGCACGCGCCACTGCTGCTCGGTCACGCCGGCATCGGCGAGCATGGCGCGGATCGGTCCCATCACGCGCTCGCGGGCGCGCAGGAGCGCGATCGGCAGCGATCGGGCAGTCGCGAGGCCGACTTTTGCTGCGCTCTCCCGTCCAGCGGTCTTTTCCGTTTTCTCCATGCCCGATATTTGCCCCTCGCGGTTCCGCAAGGCAATATGCCTTGCACCAGAGTGCACTTGACTCTCCACGCGCAACAATTTAACATGTTAACGAGTTCAGCGGCAAGGGAGGTGCCGGTGCCGCACATCATAATCGACTATTCGGCGAATCTGGAGAATTCGGTCGACATGCCCGCGCTATGCGATCTTCTCCGCAGGACAGGCATCGAGACGGGCGTGTTTCCGATGGCTGGCATTCGTGTCCGCGCGATTCGCGCCGACCACGTGTCGATTGCCGACGGCAATCCGCACCACGGCTATATCGACATATCGATACGCCTGCGCGGTGGCCGCACCTTCGAGGCGAAGAAGGCCGCTACGGAAAAGCTGTTCGCCGCGGCGAAATCCTTTCTCGATCCGGTGATCGCCACCCGCCCGGTGGCCCTGTCGATGGAGATGCGCGACATTGACCCGGAACTGAGTCCGAAACTGAACACCATCAGGGACCATCTGAAGGACGGCTGACCTTGTCTACTCTCGAAAAGAACCTCGAAAAGCTCGACGCCTGTATCGCCCGCTTCCGCGCGGACGGCGTTCTCAATCACATCGGCGGCGAGAGCCGCCCTGCCGCCTCCGGCGCCACCTTCGACAACCATTCCCCGGTCGACGAGAGCTTCATCTGCAAGGTCGCGAAAAGCGGCGCGGAAGATGTCGACGCGGCGGCGAAGGCGGCAAAGGCGGCCTTCCCGGCCTGGCGCGATTTCGATGCCGTCAGCCGCAAGAAGATCCTGCACGCCATCGCCGACGGGATTATCGAGCGCGCCGACGAAATCGCCATTGCCGAATGCTGGGACACCGGCCAGGCCCACCGTTTCATGTCCAAGGCGGCCTTGCGCGGAGCGGAGAACTTCCGCTTTTTCGCCGACCGCGCCCCGTCCGCGCGCGACGGCCAGTCCCTGCCGTCCCCGACACTGATGAACGTGACCACCCGCGTCCCGATCGGCCCCGTCGGCGTCATAACCCCGTGGAACACGCCCTTCATGCTGTCGACCTGGAAGATCGCCCCGGCGCTCGCCGCCGGCTGCACGGTCGTCCACAAGCCTGCCGAGTTCTCGCCGGTGACCGCGCGAATACTGATGGAGATCGCCGAGGAGGCCGGCCTTCCCGCCGGTGTCTGGAATCTCGTCAACGGCTTCGGCGAGGATGCGGGCAAGGCCCTTACCGAGCATCCCGACATCCGGGCCATTGCCTTCGTCGGTGAGTCGAAGACCGGCTCGATGATCATGAAACAGGGTGCAGACACCCTCAAGCGGGTCCATTTCGAGCTTGGCGGCAAGAACCCGGTTATCGTCTTCGACGATGCCGATCTCGACCGCGCGCTCGATGCGGCGATCTTCATGATCTACTCGCTCAATGGCGAGCGCTGCACCTCCTCCTCGCGCCTGCTTGTCCAGGAAACGGTTGCGGAAGAATTCCTGGCGAAGCTGGTTGAGCGCGTGAACCGCATACGCGTCGGCCACCCGCTTGATCCCGAGACCGAGATCGGCCCGCTGATCCACAAGACCCATTTCGACAAGGTGACATCCTATTTCGACGTGGCACGCGCGGAGGGCGCGACGATCGCCGCCGGCGGCGAGGCAGTGGACGGCAAGGGCTGGTTCGTCAGGCCGACCCTGTTCACCGGCGCACGACCTGACATGCGCATTGCCCAGGAGGAGATCTTCGGCCCGGTCCTGACGGCCATCACCTTCGGGGAAGAGGACGAGGCGCTCGAGATCGCCAATGGCGTGCAATACGGTCTGACCGGCTATGTCTGGACCAACGACCTGACCCGGGCGCTGCGTTTCACCGACAAGCTCGAGGCCGGCATGATCTGGGTGAACTCGGAAAACGTCCGCCACCTGCCGACGCCCTTCGGCGGGGTCAAGGCCAGCGGCATCGGGCGCGACGGCGGTGACTGGTCCTTCGAATTCTACATGGAGCAGAAGCACATCGGGTTCGCCACCGGACGGCACCGCATTCCGCAGCTCGGCAAGTGACCGGACACGCATGACATGCAGACAACGGGAGGAAGACATGGGTGAAATCGTACTGGCCGCCAAGGTGACGCATGTTCCGACCATGCTGATGTCGGAGCAGCCCGGACGCCTGCACGGCTGTCGCCAGCCCGCCATCGACGGCCATCTCGAGATCGCCCGGCGCGCAAGGGAGCTCGGCGCCGACACGGCTGTGGTCTGCGACACCCACTGGCTGGTCAATGCCGGCTACCACATCAATGCCAACCACCGCTTCCGGGGCCTCTACACCTCCAACGAGTTCCCGCAATTCATCCAGGATCTCGAGTTCGATTTCGAGGGCAACGCTGCGCTCGGCGATGCGATCGCCGAGAAGGCGATGGCGAAGGACGTCTACACGCTCTCGCACCAGATCGACTCGCTGGAACTGGAATACGGTACCATCGTGCCGATGCATTTCATGAGCCGGGTCGCCGACTTCCGCGTCGTCTCCATCGCCGCGTACTGCACCGTGCACAGCTTCGAAACCTCGCGCCGGATCGGCGAGGCGATCCGCGAGGCGGTGGAGGAAAGCAACTCGAAGGTCCTTCTGCTTGCCTCCGGTTCCCTGTCCCACAGGATCTGGCCGAACGACGAATACGAGGCCAACAACGGCACCTTCACCATCTCGTCCGAGTTCAACCGCCAGGTTGATCTCCACGTGCTCGACATGTGGCAGCGCGGCGACTGGGCCGCCTTCGTGAAGATGCTTCCCGAATATGCCGACTATTGCTGCGGCGAGGGCTCCATGCACGACACCGTCATGCTGCTCGGTGCGCTCGGCTGGGACGGCTACAAGGGAAGGGGCGAGGTCGTGACCGAATATTTCCCGAGCTCCGGCACGGGCCAGACAAACGTTATATTCCCCGTCGTCTGACGGCTACCGGAACGAGAGCAAGCGATGCCGATACCCGCACCGGTCCTTTACCCGCCCTTCAATATCGTCCGCCTGTCCCATGTGGAGCTCGTGGTAACCGATCTGGCGAAGAGCCGTGCCTTCTATGTCGATACGCTCGGCCTGCAGGTTACCGACGAGACGCCGGACACCATCTGGCTGCGAGCCATGGAGGAGCGCGGCCACCACTGCATCGTGCTGCGCGAGGGCGAGACGGCGGTTGCCCGCGATCTCGGCTTCAAGGTGTTCAGCGAAGAGGATCTCGACAAGGCGGCACACTTCTTCAAATCCAGGGACCTGCCGGTCGAATGGGTCGAGCGCCCCTGGCAGTCGCGCACCTTCCGCACCCGCGATCCGCACGGCATCCCGCTGGAATTCTACGCCCGCATGGACCGCCTGCCGCCGATCCACCAGAAATACGAACTCTATCGCGGCGTGAAACCGCTGCGCATCGACCACTTCAACTGCTTCTCGCCGAATGTCGACGAATCCGTCGCCTTCTACAACGAGATCGGTTTTCGCGTGACCGAGTACACCGAGGACGAGGAAACCGGCCGGCTCTGGGCGGCATGGACGCACCGCAAGGGCGGCGTCCACGACCTCGCCTTCACCAACGGCCGCGGCCCGCGCCTGCACCACACCGCCTTCTGGGTTCCCACCCCGCTCAACATCATCGACCTGCTCGACCTGATGGCAACGACCGGCTGGGTTTCGAACATCGAGCGCGGCCCGGGCCGGCACGGCATCTCCAACGCCTTCTTCCTTTACATCCGCGATCCCGACAACCACCGCATCGAGATCTACTGCTCCGATTACCAGACGGTCGATCCGGACCTGGAGCCGATCAAGTGGGACCTCAAGGACCCCCAGCGCCAGACCCTGTGGGGCGCGCCTGCGCCGCGCTCATGGTTCGAGGAAGGAAGCCTGTTCGAGGGCACGGACATCGTCGAGCCGAGCCTCGCCGCCCAGCCCATTGTCGCGCCCTGAGGAGTTAGGCATGACTGACCGCATCGCCACGTTTTCCGCCGCCGGAGAATCCTTCTACGGCGTCGTCGCCGATGGCGGCATGATCGCCCTGTCGCCGGACTTCCCGCAATGGCCGACACTGCGCGAAGTGGTCGAGGCCGGCGCGCTGGAACAGCTTGTCGAGGCCGCGAAGGGCCGCCCGGTCACCCACCCGGACGCAAGCTTCCAATACGAGATCCCGGTGCCCGCGCCGGAGAAGATCATCTGCGTCGGTGTCAATTTCCCCGATCGCAATGCCGAGTACAAGGACGGCAAGGACGCGCCGGAGAACATGTCGCTCTTTGTCCGCTTCCCGCGCTCCTTCACCGGCCATGACCGGCCGCTGATCCGCCCGAAGGCGTCCGACAAGCTCGACTACGAGGGCGAGATCGCAGTGGTGATCGGCAAGGGCGGCCGCCATATCCCCGACGACGAGGCGCTCGGCCACATCGCCGCACTGACCCTTTGCAACGAGGGCACGCTGCGCGACTGGGTGCGACACGCCAAGTTCAACGTCACCCAGGGCAAGAATTTCGACAGCTCGGGCGCCATGGGCCCCTGGCTGGTACCGTTCCGGGATCCCGCCCAGATCATCGACGTGCGCCTGACCACCCGCGTCAACGGCGAGGTCCGGCAGGATGACCGCACAGGCCGGATGATGTTTCCCGTCGCCCGCCAGATCGCCTACATCTCCACTTTCACCACCCTTCTGCCCGGTGATATCATCGTCACCGGCACGCCGACCGGAGCCGGTGCGCGCCTCGATCCGCCGGTCTTCCTCGAACCCGGCGACTTGGTCGAGATCGAGGCGGAAGGAATCGGCGTCTTGAGAAACGGCGTGGCGGACGAGACATGACGCTCAGCGAATCCGAGATCGAGCAGGCGGCCGAGGAACTCTTCCGGGCCGACCAGAACCGCCGCCAGATCGGCCTCCTGACTCTTCGCCACCCATCCATGACGATGGACGAGGCCTATGCCGTGCAGGCGGCGCTCGTCCGCCGCAAGCTGGACGCCGGCCGCAAGGTGATCGGCTGGAAGATCGGCCTGACCTCCAGGGCGATGCAGTCCGCCTTGAACATCGACATTCCCGACAGCGGCGTGCTGCTCGACGACATGGCCTTCGACAACGGCGCGACCGTGCCCGCCGGCCGCTTCATCCAGCCGCGCATCGAGGCCGAGATTGCCTTCGTCATGAAGGCCCCGCTCGCCGGGGCGAATGTCACCCGCGAGGAGGTGATCGCCGCGACGGATCATGTCGCGCCGTCGCTGGAGATCCTCGACACCCGCATCCTGCGCGCCGATCCCGAGACCGGCCGCGCGCGCGCCATCTGCGACACCATTTCCGACAACGCCGCCAATGCCGGCATCGTTCTGGGCGATGAAAGGCATCCCGTCGACGCCTTCGACCTGCGCTGGGTCGGTGCCATCGTTTCGCGCAATGGCGAGGTGGAGGAAACCGGACTCGGCGCCGGCGTCCTCGACAACCCGGTAACCGGCATCGTCTGGCTGGCCCGCCGCATGGCCGGTTACGGCCAGCGCATCGAGCCCGGCCAGGTCGTCCTGTCCGGATCCTTTATCCGCCCGGTCGAATGCCCGCCGGGCTCGAAGATCCACGCCGATTTCGGCGCCTTCGGAACCGTTTCCTGCAATTTCGCTTGAGGACCACGCCATGCCCGCACCCGTAAACGAGTTCAAGGCCGCCCTGTCGCGCGGCGAACGCCAGGTCGGCTGCTGGCTCGGCCTTGCCGACGCCTATGCGGCGGAGATCATGGGCACCGCCGGTTTCGACTGGCTGCTGATCGACGGCGAGCACGCGCCAAACGACCTGCGCTCCATCCTCGCCCAGCTGCAGGCGCTCGAGGCGTCACCGTCCCATTCCGTCGTCCGCCTGCCGATCGGCGAGACCTGGATGATCAAGCAGGTGCTCGATCTCGGCGCGCAGAACATCCTGGTGCCGATGGTCGAAAGCGGCGAACAGGCCGCCGCGCTGGTGAAGGCGGTGCGGTATCCGCCGAGGGGCGTGCGCGGCGTCGGTTCGGCGCTTGCCCGCGCGTCGAGATTCTCCGGCATCTCCGACTATCTCACCACCGCCGACGACGAGATATGTCTGCTGGTGCAGGTGGAGAACCGGGCCGGCATGGCCGCCCTGGACGATATCCTGGCGGTCGAGGGGATCGACGGCGTCTTCATCGGACCGGCGGATCTCGCCGCCGACATGGGACACATCGGCAAGCCCGGCACGCCGGAGGTCCAGGAAGCGATAGCGGTTGCAATCGGTCGCATCCACGCTGCCGGCAGGGCGTCGGGAATACTGGCGACGGATCCCGCAGCCATCGACACCTATGCTGCACTGGGCGTCACCTTCATCGCCGTGGGTATAGACGTCGTGCTCCTCGCCGGCGCGGCACGGAAACTCGCGAAGCAGTATGGCGCGGAAAAAAAGTAGCCCGTTATCTCGAGGAGATAACGGGCGGATCGAGGGACGTTTAGGGGCATCTGAACGCCCTCCGACCTTGTGCGGAAAAGGATTTGTCAGACCGCAGGGCCTAAAAGGCCGCATCGCCGCAGGAAGTCCACGCATCTTGCGCCTTTCCCGCGTAAAATTCGCTGCTTGTCACTTGTTGCAATTGACGATACGTGAAT